>JAKSBL010000479.1 GCA_022361115.1 Spirochaetota bacterium
CTAAAAACCCGATCAAATACTTTTTATCCTTACTCTGGTATATGGCTTATAATTCTGTTCGCAAGGGATATGTAGATAATCCAAGAGACTATCCATATTCTTCGATTAAGCATTATTTACTCGATAACTATACAGGTAAGTTAAAAATCACTTTGCATGAAATATTTTTAAATCTTAGTGACAACTTTTCAGAACGGTTGGAAGTTTTGCTGACAATGGAAAAGGAATATCTTGAAATTTTGAGTAGATCCTATTAAAATATTGTGCCTGGCACTAGTATTTAGCTCACGCCTCCTCAGGCACATGTTTCATTGGGCTATCAATTTGACGATAGTATTTGTGTATAATTTTTATTAAATTAATATTCACCTTAATACCAATCTCATAGTAAATAAAATTAAAAATACTACCAATTTTGATCTAAGTACTGGATAATGATATCTTTTTTATATTGGATAGCATCCCCTAAATTCTGAAGATTTTTAAACTCACTTAAAGAAAACAATTGAATGTTACCTATTTCTGTTAAATCAGGATGCAAATGACTGACTTCCAATGTAGTTAGTTCTAAAGCAAAAAGAGTAAAATAGAGCTTCCTGTCTTTCTTTGTCATATAAAACTGATTAATCAGCTGTAATTGATTATTGGTTAATTGATAATTCAATTCCTCTTGAAATTCACGAACAGCAGTGTTTTTAAAAGATTCTAAAGATAAGGACTGGCCAATAGTATCTTCTTTGATCAGATCAATTTGATCAACTTTTCCCGAATGTAATGCCCAACAATTTACCATTTCACCTGCTGACTCAGCTCTTTTTAATAATACAATTTTTTTTTTCTAAAGGAATATAGATTAAAACCAGGGCTACTGCAATAATATCATTATAGCTTGTTTTGGTAGTAATTTTGCGAATAATACCCTTATCATTAACTGTAATGATTTTCTCCATTGGTCCTCTCTTGTTTATCTCATATTCTTCAACTTCTTTTTGGTAATCTTAATTCATTCTGATATATCTTGAATTTTGGTATCTTTTATTTTACTCAATAGTACAAGATGTTATTCAACTATTCAAGTACTGTTATGGATTTTTTATTATCACGAATGCCCCTATAGTGAATAATCCCAAATCCAGTATTATTTGTTGTTTTTCTGATTAATTTCTAGCGTTATCTTGGAAATGAGGGTATGATAAATAATAATTTGCACATTATAGAGAGGTAAAATTTTCATGCTTCATAAAAAATCTCAATATTCCCATCTTACTTTAATCCCTACAGGTTTACCAGGACATCTTTATCGAAGTGCTCTGCCTTTCAGCCAATATGATCCAGAAGGTTTAATTCTCAAACAATATCTACAGGCAAATATTAAAAATGTTATTGTATTGGTAGAGAAAAAAGAAGCTTTTAATTATACTCAAAGCCGTAATATCCTGCAAATCTATCAGGACAATTGGATCACTCCAATTCATTTTCCGATTCCTAATTATGGTGTAGCTGATTCTGAAGAAATGCATCACTTAGTACAAAAAATCATCGATCTTCTTCAACAAGGAAACAATATTGCGATCCACTGCTTTGCAGGAGTCGGTCGAACCGGAACTCTGGCTGCTTGTCTATTGAAAAAAATCAATAATCAGGACGGACAAGAAGCTATTAAAAATATCCGAAAACTGATTCCTGGCGCAGTAGAAACAGCAGGTCAGGAAGATTTTGTTAAACAATTTTAATATTTTTATAGAGAAAAACAGGGTTAAAGGGTAAAGTAGCATTTGACCCAACCTTTATGAGCAGTATAAAAGCAATCATTATTACAGTAATCAAATCCATGTTTCGTTTCATCATTTTACTTCTTCTATTTATTTGATAAAAGCTTTCATAATACTAAGAAAATTAAAAAATGATTATTTTTCAATATAAGTGTAAATATTTTTCTAAAAAATATACTTTATTATTATAGATTTTGTCATATAAAGAGATTTGAAGGCATTTTGCGCCTATATTGATTATTTAACACATTCCAACACTATCAAGCTTTAATAAAATAACGAATAAAAATAATTAAGTACAATATTCAATCATTTACTAAATTTTTTAACAAATTTTATCCTATTTTAATGATAATTATTTAATTTTGACTGGTATTGACAACAATAGATCATTTAAATATAATACGGCTGTTTAAGAGATAATAATATCAGCTATGATTATTTAAAAAAAAGCAATTCATATAACTTATTTATCTTGTCTGAATGATTTTAATGAGGTGATTTATGATTGAATTTAACTCCCATGAGTGGGCTTTAATCTTAGGCGGTTCCAGTGGTTTTGGCTTAGCAGCTGCCAAAAAGCTCAGCAAACATGGGATGAATATATTTTTGGTTCATCGTGATCGTCGTGGAGCCATGTCCCGTATTGAATCTGAATTTGATGAAATTAGAAAAAATGGAATTCAGTTTCAGACGATTAATACAGATGCCTTAAGCACAGAAGGCAGAAATCAAATTTTAGAAAAATTAAAAGAAAGCCTGGGAAATGATGGTAAAGTAAAACTCTTACTCCATTCTATCGCATTTGGTAATTTACGCCCCATTGTTGATTCTCAAAAATCAACAGCAGCATCAGAAGCTGTGACTAAATTAGCTGAAAAATTAGGCATATCTAATGATCAGGTTACAACAGCAGTCCATGAATTACTCAATGAAGGAGTTGCTCCTCTACATACCTTAGAGGATATAAAGTATAGTTCCAGTGTTTTAGAAGACGAAGATATGGAACAAACCATTTATAATATGGGCACAAGTTTATTGACCTGGGTCCAAAAAGTTTTTCAATGTGGATTCTTTAATAGTGATGCCAGAGTTATTGGATTGACTAGCGAAGGCAACTCCATTGCCTGGAAGGGTTATGCTGCTGTAGCTGCTGCCAAAGTAGCTTTAGAATCGGTTTCCCGGTCAATTGCAGTTGAATTTGCTCCACAGGGTATCCGGTCAAACATTCTTCAGCCAGGTGTAACTTCAACACCAGCTTTAAAACTGATTCCAGGAAGCAGTAGAATGGAAGCTTCGGCAAAATTGCGGAATCCTTTTCAGAGAACCACCCAACCAGAAGATGTTGCCAATGTCATAGCTTTGCTGTGTACTGATGAGGCTGCATGGATTAATGGAACCATCATTCGTGTAGATGGTGGAGAACACATCGCATCATTTTAAGCAGGAAAAATTATGATTTATATCCATGGCTGCGGGCATTTCCGCCCGGAAAATACTATTACCAATCAGTTTTTAACAGAATTAGATATCGGCACCAATGAAAGCTGGATTCTGGAAAGAACAGGAATTCATGAACGGAAAACTATCTTGGATTTAGAGTATATTCAACAAACCAAGAATGCCAATCCTTTAGCAGCAAAGGAAGCTTCCCTGTATACTAATGCACAAACAGGAGCTAGTGCTGCTGAGATGGCAATTGCCAGAGCTGGGATTACGAAAGAAGAAATTGGCCTGGTGATTTCCGGCAGTTGCACACCCCAGAGTTGCTGCCCGGCAGAAGCCTGCACTATTGCTAACCAACTGGAGATTGAAGTACCTTGTTTTGATCTGAACTCAGCCTGCTCAACTATTGGAATGCAGATGAATTTTATCAATACCATGCAGCCTGATAAATTACCCCAGTATATTCTTTTAGTTCAGCCGGAAAATAATACTCGTCATATAGATTATCGGGACCGTTCTACGGCAGTGCTTTGGGGAGATTGTTCAACTGCTGTTGTTGTTTCTACACAAATACCATCCCCTTTTCGCATTCAGCATTCTATGATTCAATCATCACCTGCAGGACAGGAAAAAGTTGTTTTTGATATCAATGGACACTTTCGACAGGATGGGAAATCAGTTCAAAAATTTGCTATTCGTAAATCAGTTGCCTTAATTGAGCACTTTAAACAATTTATTGAACCTGAGAAAATCAACCAGGTAAAGATGATTGGCCATCAGGCAAATCTGGTGATGTTAAATTCCATTGTTACTAGAACCAATATTAACCCGGAAAACCATTATTTTAATATCAACAAATATGGAAATTGTGGGGCAGCAGGTTCTGTTTCGGTTTTATCAGAAAATATTGAACAATTTAAAACAGGTGACAATATTATTGTAGCCGTAGTCGGATCAGGATTAACCTGGACTGGATTCTTAATAGAAGTAGCTTAGTCATCACTAGGAGTATAAATGAAATATAACGATTTTCTAAAAGCAGAACAGCTGGACAAATATCAACTAATGGCATTAGCCCATCAGCAACTCATTGATGATCCACCTGGTTTGTTGCCTTCTCTGCCGGCCCCACCCATGTTGATGCTGGACAGAGTGGTTCGTATCATACATGATGGCAAAAAAGGACAGATTGTTGGTGAGCAGGATATTCATCTGGATTCCTGGTTTTTTGGTTGTCACTTTCGAAATGATCCTGTCCAACCGGGTTGTTTAGGTGTAGATGCAGTCTGGCAATTATTGGGATTATATTGCACTTTAAGAGGTGCAGTCGGAACTGGCCGAGCCCTAGGCTGCCAGGAAGTGGAATTCTTTGGTCAGATTCGTCCTCATAATAAAACAGTTACCTATAATCTGGAAATTAGAAGATATACAGCTATCCAGGGTAATGCCATGGTAGTTGCTTCAGCCAAAGTATTAGTAGACAATCAACATATCTACAATATTAAAGATGCCAAAGTTGGAATCTTTCCTAATATACAATATCCTGATTTTCCAAAAAAGTCAGCTAATGCGATGGGAGGAATTTTATCATGAAATTAGCACTTGTTACTGGTGGTAGCGGAGGAATTGGAGCTGCCTGCTGTCAGGCTCTGGCAGATGCAGGATTTCGAGTAGCTATCCACTACCGAAGTGGAAAAGAAAATGCAGAAAAACTTCAACAAACCTTACCTGACAGCTTTTTAATTCAAGCTGATTTAAGTACAGAACAAGGGATCGATCAAGTAGTAGATCTCATAAAAGAAGCAGGAGACATTGAGGTCCTGGTAAACAATGCTGGTATGACAGCTGATGGCCCCCTATTGAGGGCAAAATATGAAAATTTTGATCAGATTGTTACAGTAAATATGAAAAGCACCTGGTATCTCACCCGCAAAATTGCTCGACTCATGATTAAGAAAAAACATGGTCGAGTTATTAACATTTCCAGTGTGGTTGGTAGTACAGGAAATTATGGTCAAACACTCTATGGCATGACCAAAGCAGCCATTAATAATTTTACCCGCTCAGCAGCAATTGAACTTGCGGATTACAATGTGTTAATCAACTCAATAGCTCCTGGATTTATTGATACAAAAATGACCAGTGATCTGCCGCAAGAAGCCAGGGAAGCCATTCTTTCTCAAATACCTCTTAAAAGGATGGGAAAACCAGAAGATGTTGCCAAGATGGTTCGCTTTTTAGCAACTGAAGGAGATTACTGTACTGGAAGCGTTTTTCATGTCAATGGAGGAATGTATGGAGGCGGCTAAAATTCTAGATTATTTACCGCAACAAAAGCCTTTTCGCTTCGTAGATGAAATATTAGAAGTCAGTGAAGAACATATAAAAGGTAGATATACTTATCGGGAAACTGAATTCTTTTATCCTGGCCACTTCCCAGGTAATCCCGTCACTCCTGGAGTGATTTTAATTGAAACCATGGCCCAAATAGGTATTGTGTGTCTGGCAATTTATAAAACCGGACTCGAATTCGGTGAAGAAAGTCTGCCTCAATGGCAAACTTTTTTTACTGACTGTGAAGCTGATTTTCACCGAACGGTTTACCCAGGAGAAACAGTCATCGTTGAATCTAAAATGATTTTTTGGAGAAGAATGAAGTTACGTAGTGAAATTAAAATGTTAACAGAATCCGGAGAAACCATTGCATCAGCAACTTTATCCGGCATGGGAGTGAAATATGACAAATAGAGTAGTTGTAACAGGTATGGGGGTGGTTGCTCCTAATGCAAATGGATTAGCAGAATATGAAAAAGCTTTACGAGATGGGATTTCAGGTATTCGGTTTGTTGAACTTTTAGCTGAATTGAATTTTGGCTGTCAAGTTGGAGGGATTCCACAAAACACTGAAATCTTAAAGGAAGATTATTTTCCTTCCGAAGACCTACTAGCCATGAACTCCAGTATGATTTATTCAGGTATTGCAGGATTTGATTGTTGGCGTGATGCCGGAATGCCGGAAATTACTCCTGATTCAGAAGTTGATTGGGAGACTGGAGCTATTATTGGTACTGGTATTGGTGGAGTTGACACGATTGCTACTTTAATTGCAAAGACCGATAAAGGGAAAGTCAAAAGATTGGGCAGTACAATGGTTGAACAAACCATGTGCAGTGCTGTCAGCGCAAAACTAGGCGGATTTTTCGGTCTGGGAGGTCAGGTAACGACTAATAGTTCTGCCTGTACTACTGGTACAGAAGCAATTATTGAAGCTTTTTTTAAAGTAAAAAATGGTCAATGTAAACGGATGCTGGCTGGAGGAGTGGAAGGCTCCTGTCACTATGTTTGGGCTGGCTTTGATGGAATGAAGGTCCTTAACTCTAAATTCAATGACCAGCCTGAGAAAGCATCTCGCCCCATGAGTGCCAGCGCATTTGGATTCATTCCAGGGTCAGGTTCAGGAATACTCATGCTGGAAAGCTTGGACAGTGCTTTAGAAAGAGGAGCAAAAATATATGCAGAAATTGGAGGCGGACATGTCAACTGTGGAGGACAACGAAGTGGAGGTTCAATGACAGCTCCCAATGCACAGGGAGTCGTTCATTGTATCCAGAGTGCCATGAAAATGGCTGATATATCTGCTGCAGATATTGATGCTATTAACGGACATTTAACAGCAACTTTTGCTGATCCAAAAGAGATTGTTAACTGGCAAAATGCACTGGGAATTACCGCTGATCAACTTCCCCTAGTGAATTCCACTAAATCTTTAATTGGCCATGCGTTGGGTGGAGCTGGCGGTTTAGAATGTGTTGCTGCTGTCTTACAATTGTATAAAGGTTTTATTCATGGTTCAGTCAATTGTGAAGACTTGCATCCAGAATTAGAACCCTATGCAGATAGCATTGTTCATCAAACGATTGAGAAAGATATCAATGTCATTGCCAAATCAAGTTTTGGTTTTGGTGATGTAAATGGATGTTTAATATTAAAAAAATATCAATAATAAGGAATGATTATGGATCAAAAAGAAATTTTTAACAAAGTGGTGAAACTCATTTCACCTTATGCCAAAAACAAAGATGCTTTGGATGCCATTAATGACAACACAAAAATCCTGGAAGATTTAGGTGTAAATTCAGCACGTTTAGTAGATATTGTTCTAGCATTTGAAGATGACTTTGATATTGAAGTGGAAGATGATGTGGCAGACAAAATCTTGACCATTGGCGATGCTGTAAAGGTAATTGATGGTAAAATCAACTAAAAGTGCCTTAAGTATCAGAGACAAAATTGGGCTACAGCTGCAAGTTTTTCTAGCCAGAATTTCATTTGTAGTCATTGGCCCAATTATGTCCTTTTTAGTCTTTATCAAATTCCGTTTTAAAATTGATAACTTAAAAGAAATTCGCCAACAATATCAAAGTTTATTAAAACAGGGTTCAGGTCCGATTCTAATATGTGCTAACCATCTTACTTTTGTGGATTCTATTATTCACTCAGTTTTTTTTTCTTCAATAGCCAGTTATTTTGTCCATTTTAAAAAACTGGCCTGGCATGTACCTGAAAAAAGAAACTTTGCCCATAAACCCTTATGGCGCCTTATCTGTTATTTAGGTAAATGTATCCCAGTAATCAGATCCGGTACTCCTGAGCAAAGCAAAAAATCTTTAGCAAAAATGTTGTATCTTTTAAAAAGAGGACACATTATTTCGATTTTTCCTGAAGGAGCTCGTAGTGTAGCAGGATTAATAGATACTGAAAATTTCTCCTATGCTGTAGGCCAAATTTTAAAAAGATTTGAGCAATCCCGGATATTATGTGTCTATATGCGAGGAATGAATCATGGTGGATTTGCAAAATTTCCCCAAAAAAATGAAAAATTCTACTTAAAAATGGAAATTTTTCAACCTACCTCTTTATATAAAGGGATGAGAAAAGCCCGAGATATATCCACTCAAATCATTATGAAATTAAAAAGTATGGAAGAGAAATTTTTTCAAAATGAAAAACCTAATCGGAAATGATATAGTAGATATAACAGATACTATTCTATTAGACAAATATAAAGATCTCCGCTTTATCAAAAGGATATTAGATCCAATAGAAATTTACCAATTGAAAAAAACTCCTTATCCCGGACATTTATTATGGTACTTTTGGTCTGCAAAAGAAGCTGCTTATAAAGCATTAAAAAAGTATGATGAAAAAATCATCTTTTGTCACAAAGAATTTAAAGTTAATATATTAGAGTTCCAAAAATTAGTCAAAAAAAAAATTGGAATCCTTTATTATAAAGGCATCAAGCTCAATCTTTCCTGGAAAGCCAGTATGAACTGGATTCACTGTCATGCACTGTTTCAAAATACCAAAAAACCAGAAAAGATGATAACTAAAATTATGAAGGCAGATCAAATTCCTATCCCGGATAACTTTTTTACTGAAAAAGAAACAGTTTCTATTTACTCCCCTCTCTCTCAGGCCGTCCGTGTTCTAGCTAAAAATTTACTTCATCAAAATGGCCTAAAATTAGCTGAAATCATCCGTCTACCCCAACTTAGAAGGTTTTCTCCTCCCCTAATCTTTCACAATTCCCAACTCGTCAATGATTGGGATATCAGCCTCTCTCATGATGGCAGTTACATAGCCTGTTCAATAGCTAAGAATTAAAAAATAAACTTGACATTGATAAAAAAAAATCATAATCTTTATCTAATCCCATCCAATAGCAAATCCCTTTAGATTCAACTCAATAATTTTTGCTCAGTTTTTAATATTAATGACCTATCAATAAACTTTTCTTTTCAATTTTTTTAAATCACAAATATCCCATAACATTATTTACACTACAAAACTCAACAAATGATTATTATTTCTATCAAATCCCGTGTTTATCCCTGCCTTTAAGCACTCCCTTGATCTCTTAAAAAATAATTTAAAGGAGAATTCAATGCAAAATAATGAACAAAACCCAGAAAACCAAATGATGAAATTTATTACAGCCAAATGGATTTCCCAACCCATTTATGTTGCAGCAAAATTAGGTATTCCTGACATATTAGCAGCTGGCCCTCTATCTATAACTGAACTAGCAAAAAGATGTCAATGTCAGAGTAATTATCTTTACCGAATATTGCGTGCATTAACAGCAATAGGAATTTTTAAAGAAAATGAACAAAAATACTTTGAATTAACTCCTCTGGCTGAATATTTACAATCAAATAAATTGAGAGCTGTGGCTCTCTTATTTCTCTCAGACTGGCATAATCAGGCCTGGGATCAATTATTAAAATGCGTTCATACAGGAGAAATTCCCTTTCAAACTGCATTTGGAATCCCATGTTTTGAATGGTTAAATCAAAATCCTGCTGCCCAGGATATATTTCATCAAGCAAACGCGATGAAAGCAGCTCAGACACACTCTGTAATTATCCACACCTATGATTTTACCCCATTTAATAATATCATTGATATCGGAGGGGGATACGGAGGATTGATATTTAAAATTTTAGAAAATAATCCCCATTTACAGGGTATGATAGCTGATCTCCCTTCAATTGTGGAAGATGTGCATAATCAAATTATAAAAAAAGGATTGGAAGATAGGTGCCAGGCACATAGCTGTGATTTCTTTAAAGCAATTCCTAAAAATAAAGAACTTTACCTACTTTCTCATATTCTCCATGATTGGGATGACCAACATTGCAAAAAGATTTTAATCAATTGTAATCGGGCAATGACTACTGCTTCACGGTTACTTATTGTTGAAAATATTATTTCAGATGATGATGAATTCGGAATAGCTAAACTACTGGATTTGGAGGTTCTGGTAATGGGGGGCGGTCAGGAGAGAACATCACAGGAATACCAAAATTTGCTCAATCAATGTGGATTTTTGATTCAAAACATTATGCCGACAAAATCATCAGTATCTCTAATTGAGTGTATAAAAAAGAAAAATTAATAATGATCAAAGTTCTTTTAGCACTCATCCACAGGCAAAGTGACTTCTACCAGATTTTATTTAATCCAAGCTATTTGTAAATGGTTGATCCCATCAATTTTTAAAAAGGCTATATTGCATATTTATCAGGCATTTGACCTGGTATACACCATTTTTTTGTGATTTTTTAAAAAATCTCAGGTATATATTGACCAGAGGTAAAAAATAATCTAGAATTTTATTAAGGAAGGACAAATTTTAATGAGAGAGGTTATGCAGTATGCTAGTAAAAAGAGTAAACAATGGCTATGAATTTGAAAGCCCAACTGTAAATGGCGCTTTCATTGTTAAATTGACCTTAACTGATAAGGGTGAAGAAAAGCTTGAAACTTTACCCATTGGTGTTCCAGTAACATTTACTCCACGGGACCTGGATAAGGGTACCATTAAAAAAGCTATCGGCGATGAAAGATGGAAAAACTTTGAAAAAATGAAAAAAGATGGTATTTCCACAATGTTTATTGATCCCCATAAAAGTGGATTTATCCCACATGTCTGGTAAATAAAAATTACTACTTCATAATTAGACGTAATATTTTCTTTTTTCAATAGGGAAAAATATTACGTCTTTTTTTGGCCTTTTTTGTATTTCAGTATTTTTATAACTATCGTCTCTTTTTTACAAATCAGCTCCTTTTGATAGATAAACAGGAATCTCAGATTTACAAACAGATATCTTAACAGGAGAGGAGCCACCTAGATCACCATCTGGCATAAGATAATATGGTGGATCTGATTCAATGATAATTTCTTCTGCTTTTAAATAAGTGCACCCCTTTAGCTGAATATGTTTTCCGGTAAAACCATCCTTATAACAGGCCAAAAATTTTAAACGAGAAATATCATGGAGAACAATGATATCCATTATTCCATCATCAAATTCCGCATCAGGGGCAATCTTTACGGCTCCCCCAGTATATTTAGTATTGGATACTGTAAGAAAATAAGCTTTGTTAAAAGTATGAATTTCTTTCTCTTTTTTAAGGGTAATGATTGTTTTGTATGGTTTAAAATTCTTTATTCCATAAAGAGCACCAAGAAAGTAACTGAAAGATCCTAAGGATTTTCCATATTTCACTGCAGTAGAGGCTAAATCTGCAACAAAACCCATTCCCAGTACATTGATACAAAAAAAAATGTGCCCTGTTTGGATTGTCTCAATTTTTAAAACATCAAATAATATTGGTTTACTAGTTTGTGAAAAATTAAGAATGCTATCATTAATTGTCTTAATTTGAAAATCTCTCACCAATGAATCCCCTGTACCTGCAGGTAAGGGAAGCAATGGATTTCTTTGTTCTTTGGGAATTTTCATTAAGCAATTGACAATTGAAGAGATAGTTCCATCTCCTCCCAGACTTATCAACAAATCATGGGACTGTTTTTCATGCACCTTTACAAGAAAATCACTCATCTTTTGAACATTGAGTGATTGGTAAATATCAATTTTATTATTTGGGAATATATTTGCTAATAATCTCAGAGCATAGTCTATTTTTTTATTTATCTTTTGGCTGGTATGAGGATTATAAATAAGGATTGGTTTTATCGGACGCATTCAAAGTCTCAAAAAATATTTTTTAAGATAAGTATAAATTAACAATAACATATTTAGCCCTGTGAATCCTTTAAATTGATAAAAAACTTCTTTATTTACAAACAGTATGATAAAGTGTGATATGAATTTTTTGAGTCACTATTATTTACATGCTGATCCGAAAGATAACTTTTTTACTGTTGGGCTCACTTTACCAGATATTATCGGAATTCATTCTCGTAAAGTCAGAATGAATCGCCGCTTTATCAATCACATGGACAAAAGTCATCTCAGTAAACACCACCATGCTTTGTTAGCTGGGATGTTGATTCATTTTGAGATTGATAGCTGGTTCCACAGAACACCTTTTTTTCTTAATCATCTGACTACCCTGGCAAATCAATTTCATCAAATTACTGGTAAAAATATTACCCAATTCCATGCACATATTCTCCTGGAAATATTGGTAGATCGATTTTTACTGGTTAAAAATCCTGATATTGCTGAACACTTCTATCAATCTTATAAAAATCTTGATTTTTCAGAAACTTTACCCCTTTTTAAAGAGATGAAAACCTTTGATGTAAATAAATATCTTGATTTTGTATCTCTATTTGCTCATTCTACTTTTCTAAAAGAATACTTGGAATTTAAAAAAATTCCTATCTTTTTAGAACGGATTTCCAAACGAGTTGGCTTTTACATTGATCAGAATCTAGAGGATAAAAAAGTCATACGTTTTTATCAACAGACTTACCATCTATTGGAAAATGAAATCGTCCTTCTCTTTCAAGCAGCTAAATCATTAGGTATAAATAAAGATACGGCTTTAAAGCAGCTTTGAGAATTCATATCAAAACCGAGAATAAATCTATTAAAACTTCATTTTGAAAAGATCACTCACTAAATTCTGCAAAACCTAAGTTATTTCTGTTATCATTTGAAGTTTTTCCCAAAGTTTTTTTCCAGATTCAGTATCAGCCATAGCCTTATCTTTTTTTTCAATTGGCTGATTTGATTTAAACAAAACACCATTTAATGAACTCCCCTTTTTGCCAGAGCAAATGCAGCACCTCCTCCTATATTTCCTGTAGCACCAGTAATAAGGATAACTTGTTTTTCTTTCACCTAACACTCCCAAAATCATTTTTAATAACAATTACCGCTTTCAGTTTATGTTCAGTTCCCAAAAACTTTTCAGGAAGTTAACTATGGAAGGACCGGAAATTGATTTTGTATATAATAAATCCTATCATAATAGTTGTTTATAAAAAATATTAATTAGTATATATTTAGATTGCATATTTTTTTTAATTAATTCCATTCCTGGATTTACAGCGAGATATTCTGTTATAATATAATATAGAGGAGTAAATGTGAAGAAGCTAATTTCTATCATTCTCTTTCTTTTCTGTTATTTTACCTACTCGCAATCAAAAATATTACTGGCAACTGGTGAATGGCCGCCTTATACATCTGAATCCATGAGCGGATATGGGGCTTTTACTGAAGTGGTAACTGCTGTTCTAAATGAAATGAATGTTAATTTTGAATATAAATGGTTCCCCTGGAAACGAGCAGAAGAAGAGGTAAGAAAAGGAAATTTTTTTGCTTGTTTTCCTTATATGAAAAATGAAGAAAGAGCCAAAAATTATTACTTTTCCGCCCCTTTGCTTTCAACAAAAGGTAAGTTTTTCTATTTAAAAGGAAATATACCAAAGGACTTTCAATGGAAAACACTTAATGATTTTAATGATTATATTATGGGAGGAGTGAGAGGCTATTGGTATCTTTCAGATTTTCAAAAAGCAGGTTTAAGAGTAGATACTGCTTCCACTGATGAAAGTAATATTAGTAAACTATATTATAAACGGTTCCACTTTGCCTTAACTGATGAGTTAGTTGGCTGGCAAATCATTAAAAAAAACTACCCAAATGATATCACTCGATTTGATACCCTAAATAAGCCCTATAATCAAAATTCTCTCTATCTCATGATTTCCCCTAATTATCCTAAGGCCAAACAACTAATTGAAGATTTTAATAAAGCATTAGTATCAATTAAAAAAAAGGGGATTTATGAAAAAATATTAAAAATGTATAATCTGAAAAATAATTAGGGGATATACTTTAAATGCATGACAAAATAGATAACAATTGAAAAAAAAGCACTCAAAACTGGAGTCAGTCCCCAGCCTGAAAAAACCTTTAATGCATTTTTTATATTAACCAGGTGCAATCCTTTTAACAATCCAATCCCCAGTACTGCCCCCACAACAGCTTGTGAAGTTGAAACCGGTACTCCAATGAGTGCATAAATATGTACTGTTACTGCTTGTCCTAAAACTACAACCAGAGCAGAAAATGCATCTAATTTTACTATTGATTTTCCAACAGTCAGCATGACATTTTTACTAAATGTTATTACCCCAAGAGCAATGCTTATTCCGCCAATGCTTACCGCTTGTAAGGGGGTTAATAAATTTCCAACATAGACACCTGTTACATTGGCAACATTATTTGCTCCTAATGCATATGCTCCATAACAACCAGCCAGAACCAAACCAATTTTTAAAATAGAATCCGTTAAAAAAAGTGTAGGCTTTAATAATCTAAAAACAAATTGAAAGATTTTATAAAAAAGCACAGAAAAAATAATGCCTCCAAATGGTGTCCCAATCCAACAGAGAATAATTTTAAAAAGCCCTGTTAGATTTAATTGATCAGTCATTATCCCAATTCCCAAAATTGCACCCACAACAGCCTGGGATGTACTAATTGGTAGTTTACTGATTGTCATAATAGTAACAGTCATTGCTGCAGCTAAAGAAGTTATAAATGCAGTTAACTGTGATTGAGTAGTTAAACCAGATAAAGTATGCAGACCTTGCCGGCCTTGCAATATTGCACCTAATATTACAAAAAATGCTGTTAACAAGACAGCAATCCGATATTTAATCATCTTTGATGAAACAGCAGTACCAAAAACATTGGCAGAATCATTTGCTCCAAGAGCCCAACCTAAAAAAATCCCACTAAAAATCCGATACACTAAATTGCCCTTTTTATATTTAATACAGTAATAATATTATCAGCATCTTCACATAGGTCACTGATAGTTCCAATATCCCGAATCACATCCCGAACAATAATCTTACAATATTCACTGATATCAGAATCAAAAACTTTTTTTATCATTTTTAATTGTAATGAATCACAGGCAGATTCATAATTGTCAATAAGACGAGAGTTATCAAGCTTATCTGATTTTTTGGTCAGTAGTTGATCAACTGAGCTTTTTAAGAGAAGGAAAGCTTTAATTGATATTTTAATGATTTCTTTAAAATCATCCTTGATAAACTTAGGAATCTCAATATTCTGGCTATAAATGGATTGCAAAACATGATTACTTTTGTCCACAATATCATCCACTCTGTCCAGTATGATTAAAATATCTTCACGAGATTCTGGTAACAATGATTTCTGATATAAGCTAACTTTGATTTCTGCCAGAAGATCGTCAGCTTTCCCTTCATTACTATTTGTCATTTCCATTAAAATTTCAAATTCACTATCAATCCCGTTTTTTAAAAAATGCTTGATTGATTTTTGAAAATTATCTATTACTATTTCTGAACTTTTTAAATAATTTTCTATTTTTTCAAATAATATCTTATTTCTTTTCAAAACAAAAAACATAAAATCTCCTAAAATTAGTCCACTTTTTATCATAATATAATCAAACTTTTGTGGCAACTAATAATTGAATTGTTTCAATTTTGAAAATAAAAAAACAAGATACATAAAAAACAGGAAATTAATCAGTTTTCGAATATTTGAGTAGAATCACCACTTCTCAAAACCTTACATTGAATGCCCAATTTCTCTACATTTTCTGTAAATCTCATTTCATCAGCAGGATTATATTTTTTGCTAAAAAAGGCTGGGCAGTTATAATGACAGGGAATCACTAATTTTGGTTTCATCTGACGGACTACCTTTAGTGCTTCTTCTTCGTTCATTGTATTTAGAGTTTTCTTTCCTCCAATCGGTATCATTAAAACATCTGGTTTCTGAATAGAAGCCCATTCATCCAGATGCATAATTGTATCTCCCAGGTTAACCAGAGTAAATCCATCAACCTCAATCTGAAAACCAATAGCTCCCCAGCCTATCCGTTCTTCAGGACCAGGTGTGACCACCTTATTAATCGGACCTAGTTTTATCGCAAGAGGACCATGAGTAGCTTTTAACCCTGTTATCTTTACACCGTCAACTTCAATAGATTGCTGGACTTCTAAAGTAAAAAAATTATCAATAGGGGTGGTGAAACTCAATCCCTTTTGTCTGGGCGCTAACATCATACTTTTACCATTGATATTTTTTATCATGGTTTTGTTAAAGATAATTGGAGCATGAGATATTTCTGCCATTCGATCAGCATGCCAATAATGATCCGGATCCCCATGAGTCACCAATATATGAGTTATATTCGCCCATTCTGATGGTGGGATAACAGAGGTCAAACGAAAGTAATAAAGAAATAAGGCCCCCGGATCAATGGCAATCTTTTTGTCACCTGCCTCAATAATAAAAGTGTTGTAGCCATAAAATTTAATATTCATAAATAACTCCTTTCACTAACTAATAGCTTCTTTCCAGACATTATGGTTAACTAATCCAAATACCTTTAAATTAGAAGCAATATTTAATCCTAACTCACTACCCATTTTTTCAACCGGTCCTGATTGATGTTCAATATGGATACTAAAATCGGTATTGATATGAGATTGAACATACAAACAAATACTTATATTTTC
>JAKSBL010000046.1 GCA_022361115.1 Spirochaetota bacterium
CAGAAATAGGATTAAGAGTTTCATCTACCTGACAAACAGTAACGGCTTTTACCCGGTTTTTTCCATGAACTTGAGTAACCGTTGTAGAAAGATATAAAGGAATATTGAAATCTTCTAAACATTGAGCAATATTGCGAGTTAAACCAGAAGGTTCAGGTAAAATTTCAAATACTCCTAATACGTCTGCCCCTTCCAGAGTTAATCTGCGAGCCATAATTAAACCAATATCTCCAGAACCTAAGATCACACATTTTTTACCTGGCAGATATCCCTGGATATTGATAAAATATTGAGCTAAACCTGCAGTATAAACTCCGGCTGGACGTGTACCTTGTAGAAAAATCTGCCGGGCAGTTTTTTCACGACAGCCAGTTGCAAAAACCATTGCTTGAGTCTGTAAAGTAAATACATTATCTTTACTATTGACCAAAGTTAATTGGAAAACTTTTCCTTCTTTCTTTATATCCAGTAAAAATGTATTTAAAAAAGTTGAGATATCCTGTTTTTTGACCATTTCCAGATAACGACAGGCATATTCAGGACCGGTTAATTTTTCCTGAAATTTAATCAAGCCAAACCCATCATGAATACACTGTTTCAGTATGCCGCCTGCTCTATCTTCCCTTTCAACCAGACAGACTTTTACATTTTGCCGGCTGGCTGCTAAAGCAGCGGCTAAGCCTGCCGGCCCTGCTCCAATAATAATCACATCCCAGTTTTTTTCAATTTCCATCTTCTTACCTTCATCATTTTCAAAAAAAATAATTTTATCCATCTTATAGTCTTAATTTTTCATATTTTTTGTTTTTTTAAACTGATAGTCGATATTGTCTTTGGTCTTTTTAGCTAAAATTTGAGAATCTCCACCCTTTTTAGTGATCTCTACCATATCAATCTGATTCTCTTCTGCCATAATTTCTAATATTCTGGGTGTGCAAAATCCTCCATGACACCTGCCCATACCGGCTCTGGTGCGTCGTTTAATCCCATCTAAGGTTAAAACCGGAACCGAAGAGGCTAAAGCATCTCGAATTTCTCCTTCTGATATGACTTCACATCGACAGACAATCCGGCCATAAGCAGGATTTTTTTGAATCCATTGAGAGCGCTGCTCTAAATTTAATTCTCCCAATCTTGGAGATGTGTTTCGGTGAGGATTAAAATCTATTTTTTTCTCTACTTTTTCTTTTCTTTCCAGGATCCTAACACATATTGCCGCAATATCTTCAGCAATTGCCGGAGCTGAAGCTAAGCCAGGAGATTGAATACCTGCAGCGTGAACCAGGTTTTTGACTGTTTCTGAGGGTTCAACAATAAAATCTTCTTCATAAGTACATGCTCTGATACCTGAGAAATAGGTAATAATGTCTGCTGGTTTCAGCAATCGATTCGTTTTCATTTTTTCTAATAATTCCAGTAAATCCTCCTGTTCTGTCGAGTAATCTTCTCGATAAGGAGTCTCTTTGGCAGTTGGTCCAATCAGCAAATTTCCTTCAATGGTGGGAATAATACCTCCCCCTTTGGTTTTAGAACCTAACTGACTCATTTTTACTAATGCTGTAATATGATTTTGTAATTTTCCTGTATTGATATCTAATAATACATCCATCCCTTTTCTACCATGGAGCGAAAAAAAACGGTCATCTGCTAATTGGGCAATATGATCAGCCCAAATTCCAGCAGCATTAACGACCACCTTAGCCTGGCATTGACCACGATTGGTGTTGATAGAGCAAATCTCACTTTCTTTCCTATCAAAACGATTTACCATGGTATTTAAAAATACCTGTGCTTTATTTTCAATCGCATTTTCAGCCAATGCAATCGTTAACTGATAAGGGGATAAAATCCCTGCATTGGGCAAGTAAAAACCACCTCTCTGCTCTTTACAAACATTGGGTTCCCTTTTTTTCACTTCTCTTGCAGAGAGCATTTGATAACCGTGATCCCTATTTTTCTTTGCCCTTTGCTTAAAAACAGGCCCCAATAAATGCATAAGGGGATTATTAAAAAGGATTAAATTTCCTGGACGTTTAAAATTAATTTTTAATTCATTACATAATTTATCATATGCCAGGTTGCCTTTGGCATTATACAATGCCTTTTTACTCCCCGGGGTTGCAGCAAAGGCAGGATGAATCATACCATCATTACGACTGGAAGCATGCTTGGCTAGATCTTCCTCTTTTTCAAAGAGGGCTATTTTTAACTGATAACGAGAAAGCTCTCGAGCAATAGAACAACCAATGACTCCACCACCAACAATGACTACATCAAAAGATTGCCCTTCCAATAATTGGTCTTTTACTTGGGGACTCAATATTTCTTCTTTTTGAATGCCTGGCACTTCAATGTCATTCACTACACCTTTAAAACCATGGCCAACCGCCAGATACCCAGCCTGGATTTTATCATTCCAGGATTGAACCTGGCCTTCTAAAATAATTGATTTTCTCCATTTTTTGGGAATAACTGCAGTGAATCCTTTTTTCTGTAATGCTTTCTCTACTTTTTTTAAGTTCATTTTATTTCTCATGTTTTGACAGCTGCTTACGTAATTCGTTTTCACCTAAATCTAAAATTTGATGCATAATATCAACTGCTTTAGTTTTAATCTTTTGCTGAAAAGCAGAAACAAGATCCTCATGGAGATTAAAGATATTGGGTATGATCGATGTATTTTGATAAAACCGGGTTAAGATCAATAAATATATTTTTTTCATAGAGTTCATTAACAAAGGATAAAGCATATTAGCTGAGACTGAGGCTATTTGAAGATGAAAAGAATAATCAATTTCAGCAATTGCAGCAGGATTAGTATGGTCTGCTGATTTTTCTCTTACTAATAATTGATAAAAATTCTCAAGATCCTTTTCATTACAATGGATAACACAGAGTTGAGCCATTTGTATTTCAAAAGTTTTTCGAAAGCTTAGTAAATCTCCTAAAATTTTAGGATCTAAAGCATCAGCCGCTTGATAATCCAGTAAAGTAGATAATAGAGAAATATTCCCTTCTTTTCGGTAATCATTAACTGTTGTTCCATGACGTGGAACCATGGTCAGTAATCCTTTGGCAACTAAGTTTACTATACCTTCATGTACAATAGGACGGCTAATGTTAAATTGCCTGGCTAATTCTCTTTCAGGCAGTAATTTCTGTCCTGGTTTTAATTTTCCAGAAAGAATCAAATTTTCCATACGCGAAATAAATTCATCTTTAATGCTATTTGTTTTAATCGGCTGAATTAGATCTTGCATTGTACATCCTTTCAACTTAGTGGTATTACCACCAGCCATTTCATAATAACTGATCCAACGCATTCTGTCAACAATAAACTTTACAGAATAAAAAATTTTTACATTTTAAGTGTGATCTTTATTTGCCGGTAAAATATGGGTATCGTTTTTTAGTAATGTATTTTTTTATAACTGATTTTGAAAAAACCAAATAAATTAGGGTGCCAGGCACACAATATCAAGTGTTAAAACCTATTAGCAAAATATAATCACTCCAAAAAAGTCTAAAGATGAAAAAAATTTATTTTTCTCTGAAATGATGAAACTTTTTCAAATAAGCAACGACTAATCATTAAACACAACACTTTTTAGGAGTTAATGAAATGAACAAAAAGCAGATTATTCTTATTTTATTATTACTACTTTCCTTTCAGCTCTTTTCTCAAAACAAAAAAGCCAATATTTTAGAGAATCTGGGATTAACAGAAGACCAAATAGAACAAGTTGAATCTATTGAACATGAAATGAATAGGAAAATCGAAGAAGCAAAAATAGAATTAAAAATTCAAAAAGCTTTACTGGAAAGGGAATTATTCAATGAAAAAGTAGATATGAAAAAGGTAGAAAAAATTTTAAAAGAAACTCTGACATATCAAATGCAGATAGAACTAGCTGATATTACCAAAAGGGTAAAAATCAGAGAAATTATGGGAACAGAAAACTGGAAAAAATTAATGGAATATTTCAACAGACAAAAACAAAAGAAAGAAAACAGAAAGCCAAAACAAAAAAATTGATCTATCATTAATCAACAACAAATCAAAACCGAATAATTTACAGGAGAGAAGATCTGAGCTATGATGATAAACTAATCACCGATTTCATAAATGGTGATAATAATGCATTTGTCCAGTTAATCAAACAGTATGAAAGTCAAATAAAACGCCTCCTTTTCATCATGCTCAATGGTTGTTATGAGGATATAGAGGATGTCAGTCAGAATATTCTTTTTGCACTTTATCAATCATTGTCAAAATTTAAGTTTCAAAGTTCCTTTAAAACTTATTTATATCGATTTGTTAAAAATAAAGCGATTGATTATATCAGAAAGCAAACAAAATGGAAGAGGGGAGAAGAACAATTAAGTCAAAAGGATGAAAAATTGTTTATCAATCCGGAAGATCAGTTTATGATGAAAGAAACTGAGAATGAGTTTTACAATTTTTTATTTCAATTAAATGAAGAAAAAAGAATTATACTTTATCTTAAAAATATTGAAGGAAAAAGTATCAATGAAATCGCTGAAAAAAAAAAAAAAAAAACCGGAACCATAAAATCCAATCTTCATCGGACA
>JAKSBL010000566.1 GCA_022361115.1 Spirochaetota bacterium
ATAAAAACATTATCATTATATCGTCGATTTTAGCAAGGTTGGGTGTGTCCAATTATACGGCTTATTGTGCATCAAAAGCAGGATTGCTGGGATTAATGCGTTCCTGGGCCGCTGAATTCGCTAATGAAAAAATTTTAGTAAATGCAATATGCCCAGGCTGGGTGAATACAGAAATGGCCAGGCAAGGTTTACAAGCTTTTGCTGATGCTTCGGGAAAATCTTTTGCTGATATTAAAGCAGAACAAATGGCAATGGTGTTACTTGGGAAAATGAGTGAACCGGAAGAAATTGCTAATTTTATTAATTTTCTCGTATCAAATCAACAAACTTCAATTACCGGGCAAGTATTAGATATTAATAATGGTGCCCTTATGCCAAGTTAATTTATTGTTTATCCAAACAATCCATGACCAAGATATCAATATTTATCGGAGAATTGGAATAAACTAAATCATTTTTGGGGGTATCTACAATGTCAGCTAAATATAAAGATCTTTATCAAATTGTTTTTTTATGAAATTGTTGTATGATCATTATGTATATACATCAGGTTTCCGTAAAATGGAAAATGTATATTTATTATAGCATTTCACTAGAAAGGTTCTATTGTGCAGAAATTACTTACTCTTGTTTTAATAGTATCTCTTATGTTTATTTCCAGTTGTACTTTCTCAGATGATTCATCTGATGGTTCAGGTGATTCCGGGATTAATAGATATGAAAATTATGTAACCAGAAGCTCTGTTGAGTGGGTGATAATGGTTTACCTGGATGGTGATAATAACTTAGAATCTTATTTAAATGCAGATTTTAATGAAATGGAACAAGGATTATATGATTTACAACAAAATTATCCTTCAGAATATGACGAGGTGAGAATAGTTGTTTTTTATGACAGAATATCTGGATATTACACTGGGGATGGTGATTGGACGAATACCCGATTTTATGAAGCGGAACCTGATAATGACTCAAGTACCATTAATTCAACAATTATTGCTAATTATGATGAACTAAACATGGGAACTGCTGAAACTCTAACTTTTTTTATCGATAAAGCAATAACTTATTATCCTGCAAATAAATACTCTTTAATCATCAGTAATCATGGTGATGGAGCCAGATCCTCTTCAACTCTACCTTCGAGTCCTGCTTTATCACGAGGGGGAGTCAGTGATGATACAGATAATGGGTATTTATATTTAGATCAATTTCGGGAAGCATTTGCAGAAGTGTCTGCTAAAAATCTTTCTGTGGATAAACTGGATATTATTAGTTTTGACTGCTGTCTTATGGCAACAACTGAAGTGGCCTATGAGTTAAGGAATTACGGAGAATATTTTGTTGCCTCTATGGCAAATGAATCTGGTTATGGCTGGGATTATGAGAGAATAATAGAGGATTTAGCAGCCAGCACCATTACTGCAGAAAATTTTGCCATTAAAATTGTGGATGAATATGAGGCATTTCACTCAGCCTCTGGTTATACCAACCAAACTCTTTCTGCCAGTAACCTCTCAAATATTGCAGCATTAAAAACAGCCATTGATAGCTTAGGGGATGCGATGTACGATGAAAGCCAAAAGACTAGCTTAGAATCAACCCGTGAAGCATCAGTCAATTTTTTTGAAAGTAATAATACCATTTCAGTTTCCTGTCCATATTTTGATTTAGATGATTTTTGTGATAACATTGTTGCAGGCGGGTATTCACCAGGTTTAAGTACAGCAGCCAACAATGTTATTACCGCTCTTGATGCTGTAATAGTAAAAGCTTATGCTGGATCATATTATGGCGGTTATCATGATACTGGATCCCGGGGTTTATCCATATTCTTTTCAAGAGGAAATTTGATCTATTATTCTTCCTCTCACTATGCCTATCAATGGTGGTATACTTCGCTTGATACTCAATCCCAATACGGCAGTAGCTTTAAATACGGCAACGTAGATTTCTGTACATATGATGATGATGGAAATGTTGAAACCTGGAAGGAACTCCACGAGGCCTGGTATGATTCATCAGATTCCTATAATGATGATACTTGGTAAAAATAGATCAATGAATGAGCACAGCGAATGATCAGTCCTTACAGAGTTTGCTAAGATTATCACGCAAATGAAGAGAGAGGGATTTTTAATAAAAGTATTTGCCAAATACAGGTAATCTACCTTTCTGCTTATAAACCAAAAATCATCCAAATTGCATTCATTTTTTTCATTTACTCCCAGATCCGGTAGTAATACAAGCTCAAAATTCGATTATTCGATCTGAATGAGGAAGGTGTTTTTTCTTTCCCTCTTAAGCCGATGAACCATTTCATATCATCAATATCTGTTTTACTGGGAAGATTATTTTCATCAAACATGGAATAACAATAAAGCTTATTTATTTCCTTATCACTGTCTGTTCTTGCTAATACCAATTTATTTTGTTCATAATATTCTTTACGAATCCAATTTAAGCCTGGTATAGGCGAACCATAGTAATATAAATAGGCGGTTAAAATACTGATCCCACTATAGTAGTTTTTTCCAATCCTCAAACTCCAGTCAAATTTTCCAGTATTTAGGTTTACAGAAGTTTTATAAATACTCATTGGTATTTTACCAGCAAAAGGATTGTTTTTAGCAAACTGGATTAAGGTGAGAAACAAGTAATCTCCAATTGTTTGAGTTTCAATCATTTCAAAATCTTTTGACAGGGGGATGTCAAATTTTTTGCTTTTACTTTCCATGTCATATAAAGTTAATCCATTGTTATGTAATAGCAACATTTCATTCCTATGATTAATAAAAACAGAACCAGTGATTTCCCCGGTTTTTTTACTAATTCCCAAATCGATTTCATTAAAAACTTGGCCTGATTGAATATTTAAACCAACGATCTTTGTTCTGGTAGTCAGGTAAACTGTATCTTCTCCCTCTTTCCAGATGTTGGAAATAAAATTATCTGGTTGAAATTTCCAGATTTCTTTTCCATTGGAATGATCAAGAAGGCTGATACCTGCATAAGCTAAATAATCAGTTACTAGCTTTGTTTTTTTTCCAGCAGTTAATACCAGGAGGTTATCATTATTCTTTATAACTTTTTTGATATTGTTGATTGGAATGGTCCACTTGCTTTCTCCGGTTTGAGCATCAATGGAATAGAGATTCATTTCATCAAAAAACACTAATTCATCATTGCTGAATATGGGTTTTACATAAAAAGAAGTAGCAATTTCTTTTTGATAAATAACTTGATTTTCCACTTCATCAAGGCAGGTTAATAAGGTTTCTGCTTTTTTAGTATTTAAACAGGTTAAATAACAGTAATTATTCTTTCTTTCAATTTCCACATTTTTAAAGGATTTAAAATTATCAAATGCAATATTTGTTTCAATATGACCTGAAGAAAAATCGATAATTTTATATTGTACTGGATCATCAGTGATGATTATTTTTTTTGCAGGATCTTCGTGTTTAAAAAAATAAAAACCCTCTTTTCCTGCGGCTCCTTCAAAAAAGAATTGTTCTTCTCCTGTTTTCATGTCGATTGCAGCTATAGATCTATCCCGGTGAAAGAGGAGGATTTGGCTCCTTTCTTCGTCATAGAAAATATCTGGTTTATAAATTCCTTCCAGATATCTTGAGTTGCTGTAATTTGCAGAATAAACAGATGTATATTGAAATTGATAGAGTTTGTTGCCTGTGGATATTTCATATCCAGAAATTTCCCTTTTTAGAACATTTTGTGTTTTTTGAGTATTGAGAACCAGAATCCCATCTTTTTTATTTAAAAAATATTCTCCGGATTCAATTTTTTCCATATCAATATCAAAAACTTTTTCTTTTGTCTCTTTATCAACAACTTCTAGGTTATGAATTTTTTTTCCAAACATGGTGTAATAACCACGAAGTAGATGATCTCCAATATCTGTCACTACGACTCGATTAATATTTTTTGAAGGGATATCTCTTTTATTGACCAGGATATTTTTTTCAAAGATATTTCCATCTTTTTCATTGATCTGAATTTTTCCAATTTCCACAGGCCCGGAATCATATTTTGTATACCAGACAAACAGATGCTCATTATCATACATGTATTGATCAAAATCACCATAGAATTCAGTGTCACTATCTGGAACAAAGTTCCACAATTCTTTTGGTGAATCAGCATCGATTTTTCCAGCTGAATAAAGATTGTTAAAAGTTAATAAAATAATTAGCAGAATTAAATTTTTTTTCATGATTTCTCCCTTATTTTTTCTTTAGATTAACTTCAATTGTGTTATTTGGTAGATTTTTTTTTGAATAAACTTTTTTATGTAATTCATATCTTCTTTTTTCAATTTCTACCGTAAATTTCTGGTTGCCAATAACTGTTATTTCACAAGGGGTTTTCCCTATCTTTTTACCGTCAACATATACAATTCCATTAGCAGGGGTGCTGTGAATAACAATTTGATATTCCTGTCTGTCTAATTTTTCTAATTGGTATTTTAAAGTACTATTATTTTTTATGGATGAATCCAAGAGAACTTCTATTGGTTCTTTCATTTCCTGTAAAATTTTTAATTCGGTATTGTTGTTTGAAATTTTTGCTTGGAAAGGAGTTTTACCTATTAACACATTATCAATAAAAATATCAGCATCTTCTGGGGTGGACTGAATAGTTACTGATTTCAAAGTGACTGAATCTATAAAATCTTTTACATCATTAATTGGAATAGCCAGATTAAAATTATAGCCAATAATAGTTGCAGTAGCAATTCCTACAACATTTCCGTTTTTATCAAATACAGGTCCCCCAGAATTTCCTGGTGCTAATTGGGTACTCAAATCCAGATATTTTTGCTCGTTATCTTCATCCTCTTGAAAAGCCTGTAAGGTGCCCTGTGTGACCTTGAAAGCTCCAGTAAGAGGATATCCGACTACCATAATATTATCCATCAGTTGCAGATTTTCAGAATTTCCCAATACACAGGGATCAAAAGTTCCATAGATTTTTAATTGAGCTAAATCCTTTTCTGAAGAGACTGCTAAGATTTGAGCTGTATACTCTTCTTCATTTTTATTAGGTTGGAGAATTTTAATACCATAGCGGGCAGGATATTGATAGGCTTTTTCAATAACATGTTTATTGGTGATAATAGTACCATCGTAAGAAATGATAAAACCAGATCCAGAAGCATATTCTGTATCTTTTCCCTGACTTATTTTCATCACTTTAATCTTTACAATAGAACCGGAAACATTATCCAGGATTTTTTTCCAATTGGTTTCTGCAGATATATTGAGTTTAATAATAAAAATACAAACTAAAACCTGGATTAGTCGTTTTTTGTACATAATCATTTCCTTACTTTTGATAGTATGTGTGAATTAGGGTCAGCATACTGCCAATTTTTAAAGAAGCAAAATACTCATTCAATCCTCAAGAGTATTTGTGGTATGAGCCTTTAATAATATTTGATGATTTAATAAAAATCAAAGATATTTATTAGCAGCTTATTATACAATCAAAATAGAATTTTTCAAATATTTTTTCAGCTTTTTTTAGTGTGTTTCATCATTTTTTTATCTAAAAAATGAGGCTAGGGATTAAAAGCAACAAGGAGACCTTAGAGGATTACAAAAAACAGGGCACAAAGTATTGCCAGAAAGTTTAAAAGGGATGTTCTATTTCCCTATCTGGCTGGAGTGTTTTAGTTGCTTTTTAATTGCTCATATCTGTTACCAAAATAAAATTTAGGTTTCCGTTAAAAATGTAGTAAATCTAAGGTATAGCTAAATTAACTATACCTTATTTTCATTTATTTTCTATTGAATTATTGTTAATTCTCAAGTTGAATAAAATCTGTTGAAATCCAATCTTTATTATTCCATTCACTTTTACTAAAAAAATCTGAAAACCATTTTTTTACTGTGTCAAATCCCATATTGTACTCGTTGCTTTCTTCAGTTTGTACTTCAATTGTTCCATGCAGTTTAGAATCAGCTTCAAGTTGTTTCGTATAAAGGATGACTTCTCCCATATTATTAACTTTTCCTTCTTCAACAGTAAATTTTAGAAGAGGTTTTCCGCCAATATTGTAAGTATAAACATAGTTTCCTGCAGTTATTTTTTTATCTGCTCCAATATAGGTAATGATATATTCACCTGGTACCATGTTTAATTGATAAAAATACCCAAACTCAGAATCTTTTAAGTTTTTAGCATAAACAGTATATCCACCTTTTTCCTTTATATTGTAGAGAAACAATTTTAAAGTGGTGTTATATGTGCCATCAAATCCGGTCAAATTTAAGTTGTTATTATTTTTATCTGGTCCGTCATAGCCTTCTGCAACCATTTTTACATAACCAATGGTTAAGGTTTGATTTCTTGATGATGGTTCTTTTTTAAATTTTTTTCCTTTACCAAAAGAAATAAAAAGAAAAATAAATAAAAGAAAAATAATATAAATTTTTTTCATGTTCTATCCTTAAATAATTTTATGAATAAACTGTAAATATCTATACAAAAAAAATACTAAATTGTCAATAGAAGAGGTAAATTGTTTTGAAATAAAAAAAGAGGCCAGGTTATGACCCAGCCTCTTTTATGGACTATTAAATAATTAGTAACGATAGTGTTCTGGTTTAAAAGGACCTTCTACATCTACGCCAATATAATCTGCTTGCTCTGGAGTAAGCTTGGTAAGTTTTGCGCCGATTTTAGCAAGGTGGAGTCTGGCAACTTCTTCATCCAGTTTTTTGGACAAAAGGTATACTTTGTTTTCATAAACATCTTTATTCTTCCAGAGGTCGAGTTGTGCTAAAGTTTGGTTGGCAAAACTATTGGACATAACAAAAGATGGATGACCAGTTGCACATCCTAGGTTTACTAATCGTCCTTCTGCTAATAAGAAGATTGAGTTTCCTTGAGGGAAGGTATACATATCAACTTGTGGTTTAATATTAGTATGTTTAACACCTGAAAAGTTTTTTAATTTTTCTACCTGAATCTCATTATCAAAGTGTCCAATATTACAAACAATTGCCTGATCTTTCATTTTTTCCATATGTTCGATACGGATGATATCTTTGTTACCAGTTGTTGTAACATAAATATCTGCAATCCCTAAAGTGTCTTCAACAGTTTTTACATCAAAACCTTCCATAGCAGCTTGTAATGCACAAATTGGATCAATTTCAGTTACAATAACTCGACAGCCAAAACCTTTTAGAGAGTGAGCAGAACCTTTTCCGACATCCCCATAACCACAAACAACAGCAACTTTACCAGCTAACATCACATCTGTAGCTCTTTTAATCCCGTCAGATAAGGATTCACGACAACCATAAAGATTATCAAATTTTGATTTAGTGACTGAATCATTAACATTGATAGCAGGAAAAAGTAATTCACCTGATTTCATCATTTTATAGAGTCTTTTTACGCCGGTAGTGGTTTCTTCACTTACCCCTTTCATTTCAGCAGCAACTTTGTGCCAGCGCTGGTTATCTTTTGTTAATTCTGCTTTTAGAAGATTTAAAATGCACTCTTCCTCTTCACTTTCAGGTTTGTAATCTAAGGTAGAAGCATCGTTTTCAGCTTTGTATCCCATATGAATTAACAGTGTTGCATCTCCTCCGTCATCAACAATAAGCTGAGGACCTTTTCCTCCTGGAAAAGATAAAGCCTGGTTTGTACACCACCAGTATTCTTCTAATGTTTCACCTTTCCAGGCAAATACAGGAATTCCAGCTTCAGCAATGGCTGCTGCAGCATGGTCTTGTGTAGAAAAGATATTACAGCTACACCAGCGAACATCTGCTCCTAGAGCAGCTAAAGTTTCAATCAATACAGCAGTCTGAATGGTCATGTGTAATGAACCCATTACTCTTACGCCAGCTAAAGGCTTGTCCTTAGCATGTTTTTCACGTATAGCCATTAAACCTGGCATTTCTTTTTCTGCTATATTAATCTCTTTTCTTCCCCAATCAGCCAAGCTGATATCAGCGATTTTGTAATCAGCCATATTTTTCTCCTTAAATAATTTTGTATAATATCAATAGCTTTTAAGCTTTTGAATTAAATAACTCTTTCTGTTTTTCCCAACTTGAGTTCTTTAAGTGTTGAGATAAAGAAACTATGTGATTTCTCTTACCTGCTTAAGTTAAGCTACATTAATTCTTCTCTGCCATAAAAATAATGACTTTATATTCATTTAGTTCTTTAACCACCTCCTGATTTACGGTAAATTGGTTATTTTCCAGCCATTTGGTCAGTTCAGTTTTTGAAAACCCAAGCCAAAGGTCGGCATACTTTTCACGCATACTATCATCATTGTGTTCTAAAAATTCAATTAACAGAAGTTTACCTTTATTGGTCATAATTCGGGAGACTTCCTGAAGTGCTCCTTCTGGCTCAGAAATATGATGTAAAACCATATTGATAAAAGCACCATCTATACTTTGATCGGCTAATGGGATTTTTGTAATATCTGCTGTTTTCAATTGATACTTGAGCTGGTTTTCTTGTGCCAGATGATCGGCTAACTGTAACAAACGGGGAGAGCTATCCATACCAATGACTTGTTCAGAATAGTGTGCTAATTTTGGTAAATATCTGCCGTTTCCACAGCCTATATCTAATAAGGATTTACAACGGGGTTGAAAAAAAGAGAGGTAATCCTCAACGTGATAAATCTGATTTAATAGTTCATTTAATGAGCGTGAATCCTCTTCATGTAAGTTTTCAAAGTATTCTTCCGCTATTTTTTTTCTTTTTTCAAGTATAATATTTCGGCGTTGTTTATCTTCCGGGTAAAAAGAAAAGGTTTCTTTATTTACAGAGATTAAGCGTTTTAGTTCTGGGTAAAGCTGATCAAAAGTTTGATCATTGAGTTTGTAATAGATTTGAGAACCTTCTTTCTTATTGGTTACTAAAGCAGCATCTAGGAGTATTTTTAAATGATGAGAAATATTAGATTGCCTGCCGCCAATAACAAAGATGATTTCATTAACAGTAAAACTGTTTTTGATAAGTAAACGGATAATTCTTAAACGGGTATCATCTGCTAAAGCTTTGAAAATTTTTAGTAAATCCATTAATATAAATATATCAAAATATATTGATATGTCAATGTAAAATATGAATTATTTTAGATTTTTGAAAAAAATATTTACAATACAGGAAATACATATTAAAATATGCTATAGTGTTGCATAGAGATATTAAAGGTAATTTATGATAAAAGGAACTGCAGTCGTTCAAAATGATAAGGGGATACATGCTCGCCCTTCTTCGATCATCTCATTAGAATCCCAAAAGTATCAGTCTGATATTACTTTACATCATGACGGCAAAACAGCCAGTTCCAAAGATGTTTTGCAGATTATCATATTAGAACTTTTTCAGGGAATTGAGGTAGAAATTGTTGCGGAAGGAGAAGATGAAAAAGAAGCTTTCGAAGCAATTAAAACTCTCATTGAAAAAACCTATGAATTTAGCTGATCCTTTAGTTTGAGCATTTTATGCGAATAATTGCCATTTTTATACTTTTCTTTATTCCATTCTTCATTTTTACAGAAAAACTAAATTTCAAAATCGATGTTGGAAGCAAATATAAATCAGAGGCCCGGATTGATGGAGAATATTATATAAATAATATTCTTTTTACTTATTATTCTCAACGGTACAAAACCATAAGCCAAATCAAGGAAAAAGATTTCCAGTTAGGGAAAATAAATGATAAAAATTACTATTATCAACTTTTTAATGGCAAAAATTATTCATACAAAGAAATAGAAAAAGTATTAGAAGTTGATTATGCCCTTGATCCCTCTGGTTTAGTCTTTATTCAACCGGGCTATGCTCTTCCTACCATGCGAAATGCCCCTTTTTTCCCTGATCAAGATTTAAAAGTTGGAGATCAATGGCAAAAAAAAGCCACAGAAGTTCAGGATTTTTTTAAAGATAATATTTTGTCTCATATTCCGGTAGATATAAAATATGAAATAAAAGATATTTATCAATCCGGTGACATCAAAATTGCTCTTATCCAGTATGATTATCAATTTAACTTTATCAATCAAACCAAAAGTATTATCCATCCGAAAATTCAACAACTGGCTGGTATAAGCTCGACTAAATTGTACTTTGATATTACCAATGGCTGGCGAATAAAAGAAGAATATCAACGTAATTATTCATTTCTTATCACTGACCAGACAACAGATTTAGAACAAATGCATCAAATGATCGATAGTGGCACTCGTAAATGGACAGTTATTGAGCGAATGAAAAAGGAAGAAGTTGAAAAGGAATTGAAAAAACAACTTGAAGAAGAAAAAATTGAGGAAGTAGAAGTTGAACAAGATGAACAAGGTGTAAAGATTACCCTGGAAAATATCCAGTTTGAAGCAGAATCTGCTTTTTTAAGAGATTCTGAAAAAAGCAGATTGAATAAAATAGCTGAAATATTAAAAAAATATAAAGAAAAAGAAATTTTGGTAAAAGGGCATACTACAGATAAAGGAACTCCAGAAGGGAGAAAAAAACTTTCTCAGCAAAGAGCTCAGGTGGTTTCTGAATATCTTTTTGATAAAAAAGCTATTGATCCTGATAAAACATCATTTTATGGGGTGGGGGATTCAGAACCAATTGCAGATAATCGGACTGAAGCTGGTATGAAGAAAAATCGTCGTGTGGAAATTTATATTTTAGAAGAATAAGCTATTTCCTATTAGAAACTTCACTTGACAGATTGATAAATACATTATATGAAATAATCAGGCAAAAAAATACATTTTCATATTACTTTCACATACATCAACTATAATTTGCTGTTACTGACTTTTTAAGCTTTATAATAATTTAAAAGGGTTTAATATATGGAAAAAAAATATCGTATTGAAGGCGGGTATCCTCTAAAGGGCAAAATAAAACCAAATGGTAATAAAAATGCTGCCTTACCCTGTATTGCAGCTGCTTTAGCAACGGAAGAAGAAGTAATTTTAAGAAATATTCCCAATATACAAGATGTTCGAATTATGCTGGATATAGTGAAAAGTCTTGGAGCATCTGTTGAAAAACTGGATAATAATGCAGTAAGCATTAAAGGCAGTGTTAGCAAAACAAGTATAGATAGTCAATTAGGAAGACTGATCAGAACATCCATCTTATTTGCGGGCCCATTATTAGCTAAATATGGGGAAGTCGAGTTTCCGCCACCTGGTGGTGATGTAATTGGCCGCAGGCGTTTAGATACCCATTTTTTAGCATTATCGGAATTAGGCTGCCGTGTGGAAATGGAAACAAATTTCCGCTTGAGTGCTAATAAACTAGTTGGGAAGGAAATATTTTTAGATGAAGCCTCTGTTACTGGAACGGAAAATGCCATCATGGCAGCAGTTCTGGCTGAAGGTGTTACTGTGATTTTAAACGCAGCCAGTGAGCCCCACGTGCAGGATGTATGTCGATTACTCAATGCAATGGGGGGGAGGATAGAAGGAATTGGATCCAATATCTTGACAATAAATGGAGTAAAAAAACTTCATGGTTGCGATTTTACTATTAGTACAGATTTTATGGAAGTAGGATCCTTAATTGGTTTAGCTGCAGTGACACGTAGTGAAATTGAAATTGTGGATGCTCAACCTGAGAATATGCGAATGACAAGATTGATTTTTGGAAAACTCGGAATTCGTTGGGAAACAGATGGAAAAAATATTTTTATTCCTAAAACTCAAGAGTTAAAAGTCATTTCAGATATCGGAGGGATGATTCCAAAGATTGATGATGCTCCCTGGCCAGGATTTCCGCCAGATTTAATCAGTATTATTATTGTAACTGCCACACAAGTGGAAGGAACTGTCTTAGTTTTTGAAAAAATGTTTGAATCCCGGATGTTTTTTGTAGATAAACTGGTTTCTATGGGAGCAAGAATCATCCTTTGTGATCCACATAGAGCCGTAGTTACCGGGCCTTGTCGTTTAACCGGAACTGAATTGGTTAGCCCTGATATAAGAGCCGGGATGGCATTAGTTATTGCTTCTCTTTGTGCTGAAGGGACCAGCCTCATTCAAAATGTTGTTCAAATTGAACGGGGCTATGAAAAATTACCAGAAAGATTAAAAGAATTGGGTGCGAGAATTGAAGTGGTTTAAAAAGCTATTGCAAATCATTCTCTTCTGTTTTCTCTTTTCCTGTACCAATATGGATCAGCAATCTATTAATGATAAGATAGATGCATTATTTTTAAGTCAAAAGAAAGAAACCAAAGAGAGTCTTTTATTCAAGAAAAATTCTATTAATCTTGCCAATGGTTATCCTTTTTATATTCTTCAGCCTGGAAGCTTGCTCTATTTACAATCTCCGGCAGACTGTTTTAACTTTATCCAATCAGTAAACATAGAACTCAAATTTGGTGATATTGTTTTTCCTGTGAAGGGAGTAAAACCTCAGCATCATTTTTTTTATGTAAAAACTATTGCTGGCCAGTATGGTTGGATCAGTAACCTGGCAGGAATTTCTTTAGATTATGATGAAGATAGTAATCTTTATTATTTCAGTAATAAATCCTATTGGGATACCCCATATTATCAGCAGAGGTTTATCCAGTCTAATGGCAATCCTCAAGGCTCTGATTTAATCATTCTCTCCAAAAATATCGTTCCAATGTTGCTGGGGAATTATACAACAGAAGGCTGGTTTTATCCTGAAAACTTCCAATTAGCCTTACACATTTCTGAACAGGCTGTGAAAATGGCTGAGAATAAAAGTACATTCTTTTTAGCTCCAACCATGTTTGATAAATGGAAGCCCAATGAAAAAGTTATTGCCCTTA
>JAKSBL010000362.1 GCA_022361115.1 Spirochaetota bacterium
ATCTTTTCAATCTCACCACTTAAGTTTGAATACAGCTTAGCGATTCTTTGTTGAAATTCAGGTACCCGCTTAACTGCATCATAAATCAGGAAATAGAAATTTAGCATGATGTTTTCTACATTAATTTGAAACATGATACTAAATTGTTTTAAGTAATTATCAAGATGAGAGAAAAATATTGATAAGCCTTGTTCCAAACTTTTTGCTTCACTAGCTAATCCGCTAAACATCATCTCTATTTGAGTCGAAAAATAGATCATCACTTCTTCAAAAAGTTTATCTTTACTGTCAAAATGATAGTAAAGCGCTGGTTTAGTAATTCCAATATCTTTAGCTATATCAGAAAGAGCAGTTTCTTCATACCCTTTTTCCATAAAAAAGGTTAAACCTGTACTGATGATCTTATCTTTTGTACTATCCACTTTGCTTCCTTCTAAAAGTTTTTTACTTACCGATAAGTAAAATATAACATTAAATTTCTGATTAATCAAGAATAATTGAAAAAAATATTAATAAATAGATGAGGTTCTTGCAAAAATGCAACAAACTATGGTAAAAGTGAGTTTATTTGTTAATAGAGATGCAAGAACCTCATTTTTTAGCATTTTTGCAAGCGCCTCAGATGTAATTTTATTTGGCTGCTGATCAAATAATGAAGATTGGTTTATCTGAGCCGGAAAATTGTACATAAAAAGAGAAGTTCTTTAGCAATTGAAAAACAGAAATTAAAGAGAGTTCTAAATAAATTTTACCAACTCCGGATCTACATCAAGTAACTCTGGATTTACATCGGGAAATCCGATTCCTAAAAATGATCCTAAAATGATAACTGCACTATTGGGCAGTTTGGTAAAACAAGCAGCAGCAGCAGTTCCATCATGAATTAATCGTAAAGGAATAGAGCGTTTTAATTTCTTGTTTAAATCATTTTGAAGAGAAGTTTTTAAATCTTTAGTAAAAAGGGAAAGATGTCCATAGTAACCCCTTTCCACCACATGATCTTTTTCTAAATAGTTGGCAATACTAATGTTGATACAGTCTATTTGTGTGATACCTTCTTTTTCAAGCTTAGTGATGGTTGAAAGAAGGATATCCAGAATGAACTGATAAATTTTTTTCCCTTCACCTCGGTAGAATACTTCAGGAGTAAGATTTTTATTTTTGTCAATCAGTACGGGTTCTAGAAGGGTCTTTAACTTGGTTTTATGATGATCATTGCGAAAAACAGCCCTTTTGATATTACTATGGCCAAAATCAAAACTTAAAATGGTTTCACTTCCAGAAGGTGCCAGACAAGCAGCTCCGGCTAAAGGAAGAATGAGGGAGTTATTTGTTAAATAGAGCTTTATCTGGTTTAATTGAAAAGAATTCAATGTTTTTTCTGCATGCTTTTTAATAAAGGATCCAAGCTTGCCATTTGCCAAACCGCCGGCAAGGACAATATTTTCCCTGGTTTTCCAAAAATCCCAATGCTCATCTGTCCATTCTGGTCTTTGCTGGCGGCTAAATTCATCCCCCTTAAAAAGGTTCACTAAAAAAAAGCCAAATAACTCACCATAAGTGGTTATGATTTCTTCTGCAACCTGTTGTATAATTCCTCTTGTGGAAAGGCATTTTTCTAAATAGGTTGGTAAACTAATATCAGGAATTTTCAGATTTTCAAGTTTAAGGCGGGTAAGATTTTGTTTTATCTTTTCAACTAAAACAGCTGTCCTCAAAGTTTCACCAGCGGTTTTTCCTTTATACTCAGTAAATTTTGTTTCCTGTTGTAGATCTGATAACACAAAGTTGTTCAATGAAGCAACTCTGATGATAGAATTGTCTTGTAGAAAAGGATTGTTTTTCAAATATACTCCACTTGATATTTATTGTAAGCAAAATGCTTTATAATATAAATTTTAAAAAAAGTGAAGTTTTTTTTACTCTCTTCTGATAAGGATGAAAAAAAAGAGGCTGAATTCATTCAGCCCCTTAAATTTTATATTAACCAAGAAGTTTTGATATAAATTCTACAATTATTTTATTCAAACCAATACATGTTCCGGCAAATACAATACTTACCATACTCATTAACTTGATTAAGATATTAATACTTGGTCCTGATGTATCTTTAAAAGGATCTCCAACAGTATCCCCAACAACAGCAGCTTTATGAGGATCCTGGCCTTTTCCTCCATGAGCACCAGCTTCAATATGCTTTTTCGCATTATCCCAGGCACCACCGGAATTCGCCATAAAAATCGCCAAGATAAAACCACTTACCAGACCACCAGCTAATAAAGCAATAACTGAGGCTGGACCAAAAATGATACCAACGAAAATAGGAGTAAAAATAGCTAATAGAGAAGGAACAATCATTTCTCTCTGAGCACCAACTGTACTGATTTTTACACAGCGCTGATAATCAGGTTCATCTTTTCCTTCCAAAATACCAGGTTTTTCCTTAAACTGTCGTCGTACTTCATCAACCATGGATTGTGCTGCCCGGCCTACAGCGCCCATTGAGAGAGCAGAAAAAATAAAAGGCAGTACACCGCCAATAAAAAGGCCAATTAAAACCATTGGATTAAGAATATTGATAGATAAATCATATATTCCATCTTTGAATACAATAAAAGAATCATAACCGACTTCACCAGCCTTTGCAAAGGCCTGAGTCCATTCGCCCATATGGTGAGGATCTAAATGCAGAGCTTCCAAAACTTTATTGCCATACTCTGCTAATAATGCTAAAGCAGTTAAAGCAGCACTACCAATGGCAAACCCTTTACCAGTTGCAGCAGTAGTATTTCCTAAAGAATCCAAAGCATCCGTTCTTTCTCTTACCTCTTTATCCATGCCAGCCATTTCAGCAATACCACCAGCATTATCAGCAACCGGGCCATAAGCATCGGTGGCTAAAGTAATCCCTAAAGTAGAAAGCATACCAACAGCAGCTAAACCAACCCCATATAAACCTAAACCTTCAGCACCGCTGATTAAAGAAGGGCTAAAATAAGCACCTAATGTTCCAATTACAATAGTAATAACAGGAATGGCTGTTGATTCCATACCGAGAGATATACCACCAATAATAATGGTAGCAGGTCCGGTTAAAGATGTTTGAGCTAGTTTTTTGGTAGGATCAAAGTGATCAGAAGTATAAAATTCAGTAAAGTAACCAATTACAATACCAGCTATTAAACCAAAAATCATGGATACCCATAGACCAAAATAACCCGGTAATAGCCAGTTAATTAAAAAAATTGCACCAATAGCAATTAAGCCACTGGAGAACCAAACACCACTATGTAGAGCAGTTAAGAGATTTTTCTGAGAGGCACCTTCTTTTGTTCGAACTAAGAATGTTCCGATAATGGAAAGTAAAACACCGGCTGTCGCAATGACTGCTGGTAAAGCAATAAAGTTAGTAACCATTGCTGCGTCAATTCTTAACGCTGCAATCGAACCTAAAGCCATGGTTGCCACAATCGAACCCACATAACTTTCATAAAGGTCAGCACCCATTCCGGCAACATCACCAACATTATCACCAACATTATCAGCAATGGTAGCAGGGTTTCGGGGATCATCTTCTGGAATACCTGCTTCAACTTTTCCCACTAAATCAGCCCCAACGTCTGCTGCTTTAGTATAAATACCACCACCTAGACGGGCAAACAGAGCCATGGAAGAAGCACCCATCCCAAAAGTAATCATAATAGGTGGAATTTCTGATGGACCTACATTAAAAACAAATTTTAACATGACATACCAGATAGCTAAGTCTAATAAACCTAAACCAACTACTGTCATACCCATTACAGTACCCGCATTAAAAGCAACTCTCAGACCACGATTTAAAGATTCACTAGCGCCTTGGGCTGTTCTGGCATTGGCCAATGTGGCTACCTTCATACCAATGAAACCCGCTAAACCTGAAAAGAAGCCTCCTGTAATAAAGGCAAAAGGAACAAAGGGGCTAAGCCATTTTTCGCCGCCTGTTAATAAAGGAACCACCCAGGCAATAAACCCTAATAATATAAACAAAGCAATAAAAAAGATCCCAACAATTTTATATTGCTGAGCTAAATACGCCATAGCTCCTTCCTGGATATGAGCAGATATTTCTTTCATCTTATCAGTTCCAGGACTAGATTTAGCAACTTTCATTGCCAGATACATGGCAAATAAGAGCGCCAAAACAGAGCCAATTCCAGTTAATAACATTAAATCCATATGAAAAGCTCCTAAAAATTTTTTATTGCTTATTTTTTAGTATATTTTAACAGGTTATGTCAAGATAAATCGCATCTTTTTGGGGTTTAACGGAATAATTCTTTCATTTTGCTATTGTTTTACAAAATTTCAGGATAAGCTTTGACACAAATACAATATTAAGGTATATTCTGTTTCAGATTTTTAACTAGTTTGGTCAATTTGTAGTATTTATTTTTGAAGTACAAGTTGGTTTTACAATAGTAATCAATGTTTACAAGTTAATATTTTTAAAATATTACAGGTAATCCAAAGGAACATACTATGAAAAAAAATATAATCTTTTTAATTTTATCCAGCTTATTATTGATAAATCTCTTTAGTCATGATAAATATCTCTCTGTTTCCCTTTTTAATTTTGAAAACATTGCTCAATCTGACTTGCGTTTGTTGAAAAATAACCCCAAAGCAACATTAAAAAAACAATATCCAGTTATTCGAAGCCAAAATTTTACCATATCCAATCAGTATATTCTCCCTTTAATGATCAGTGAACTAAAAAGTACAGGAGAATTATATCAGTCTGGTTTATTAACCAAGGCTTTTCTTGAAAATAAATTTCAAGAAATTGGAATTCATGTAGCTTTAACTGAACTGTTTTATCAAGAAGCTTTAGCAAAAGGTTATCAAATTACCGATCAGGAACTCAATCAACAATTATATAAAATCAGCGGCGGCAGGGTAGAAAGGTACAAAGAAAAATTATCAGAAACCCCTTTTACCTATGACTACATTGTTCAGGATGTAAAAAAAACACTTCTCATTGAGAAATACGAAAATGATTTAATAAAGAACCGATTAAATATTTCAGAAAATGAAGTCGCTCAATATTACCAAAAAAATAAAGAACAATACCGAGTAGCAAAGGTTCGTCATATTTTGAGATTGTTAGACCCTGAAAAAAAGTCTGAAAATAAAGGGGCCTATCAAACCATGCTCTTAGTTGAAAAAAAATTAAAAGGGGGAGCTGATTTTGCCCAGCTGGCCGGACAATATTCAGAAGACTACCATACGAAAGACAATGGGGGATTAATCAATAATTATGTTACCCGAAATTTTATGGTTAAGGATTTTGAAGAAGCTGCATTTAATACACCAGTCGGACAAATCAGTAAAATTTTTATCAGTCCTATGGGCTATCATATTTTAAAAGTGGAAGAAAAGAGATTACGATCTTTAAAAGAAGTAAAAGATGAAATTTCTTATTTGCTGATTTCTCAAAAAAGAAAAGCTATCATGGATAAGGAAAAAGAAAGATTTATCGATAAGTATTATGTGCAAATCCTTCCATAAGGGGAGCGTTATTTTTGTTGAACTGAGATTTCAATAATTTTTTCCATTGAATCATCTGGAGCAGACCGGTTTTTTCTCTTCTCACCACATTTTTCACAGCGGTAAATAATCAGATATCCCTTTTTTGTGCTGATCTCAATACCAATTGGCTTTAGTAAACCACAACAGGTATTTTGCCGGTCTCCGGGATGGATATCTACATGTAAAGAACAGAGGCAGACCGTACAATGATCACGGGAAGTGGTTTTTAAAGGGGGAATTGTCTGCCCGCAATTTTGACAGACAAACCCCTGATCATTTTTAGTAAATTTTTTCATTTCATAGGATCAATCGTATCTTCTAATAATTACCAATAGAGCTACAGCAATAATTAACTCTGTTGCCAGTGCCAATAGCCACTGATAGAAATCTGGACGAAAACGAAAAGCAAAAGTACTGGATGAAATATGCAGGCACCAAATGACTTTTGTTAAAACCACTCGCACCAACCAGAATATAAACACAATGACTCCGCCCCAGTAAACAGCACCACGGCTATGAAATGCAAAAAACCCCAATAAAAGCAATAAACCGCAAACCAGTTCAATGACTCCGAAGATTACTTCAAAATTTCGAGTATTGTTAAGACTAAATATGCTTTCATCAATATTGTCCATGATTCCATAAAATCCTAAAATAATAAAGAAAATACTTAACACAATCCTTAATAAACGGATGGAATAAAAACTTTTTACAAAACCCATGCTTTTTCCTCCATAAGTGACAATTTTTCAAAAAGATTATAGCTTATCTGGAAAAAACTGTAAATAACTAGTTTTGATATTTAGAAAAAGGATCGTATCAGAAATTGCAGCTGATTTAATCCTTTTTCAAGAAATTTACTAAAGTTTTTTTATCAATTATCGACAATTATATTGGTTTATAATCTAATTACTTTTTCTTGCCCGGTTACCGGGCTTTTTTTTTACTTTTCAAAAATCTCAATGACATTTCCTTTCCAGATAAAGCGGATATTCTTCCCTAAAGCTAATATCTGAGCTGCTTTGGAATTCTTTTTAAGAAAATCAAAATAAGCTTGGCTGGCAAAGGGAATTCTTGTCACACTTTTGAAGGTCTTTTCAGATAATTGCCAATCATTCCAGTAATTATTTGATTGATAAAAAACCTGACCCTGGACATGGATAATACTTTCTGCCTGATTATTTAATCCCAGCTGATTGGTTTTTTGAATTTGAACCTGATTATCCAGCTGATTCAAAATTTGGATATCCTCACTAGCTTCAACACTGGTTTGTCCGGATTTTTCTTTTATACTTTCATATTTTCTTTTCAGTTTGCTTTTATTACTTTGCATTTTTTCCAGTTCAGGCAATACAGCCAGTCGATCTTCAGATAGGCCGCGTTCTTCATCTTCCACAATGAGATAACTGGTATATGGGGTAATAATTCCAAATTCTTTTGATAAGCGAATCACTTCATCAATAAGCTCTTTTTCTTCACCATAAAGACGAATTTGATCCAGTAAAAAACCAATTCTCCGTCCTGCCCAGAGTTGCGGGATGGTTGTATCCTGATGAAGCCGGCCTGGTATCTCTGTTTCAAAAGGAAAACTTACTGCCTGCTGATTCACTTTCCCTTGTAAGACCAGTTGGACTTTTCCAGTATTTTTATACTCACCTAATAAAGTGAGACCCGATCCGTAAAACAAATCTGGTAATTTTTGGGGATGTATCTTTAAAAAACGGACTGGCCCCTTTACCTTTAAGCTTAAATCAGTCATTGCTGGATAGCTTATCTTATCAAAAAGGCTTTTTACTTTTATGGAAATATCTTCTTCAGGATTGATATAAGTCCGATAACCATGAGTGGTTTCTGCTATTTTGTCCAGTAAATGAGTATTTAACTGATACCCAATCCCAAAAGTAAAAAAACGGATATTTTTTGAGGAATTTTTTTTCAGTATTTTCAGTAATGCGGCCTCATCCCTTTGACCAATTGTTGGTTTTCCGTCTGTGATAAAAACAATCTGATAGAGCCGGTCTTTTTCAGCTAGTTTTAAGGCTTGCTGAAGAGCATCCTCAATATTGGTTCCTCCAATGGGTTCAAAATTATCGATATACTGTAAAGCTTGTTGTTTAAATTTTTGTTCACCTGGATTTAGTTTTTGGAAAAGCATCTGTGCCTCAGTGGAAAAGCGAATGATCTCAAATCGATCCTGAGAACTGAGCTGGTTTACACAATATTTTAAAGCTTCCTTAGCTTGCTGTAGTTTTTTTCCTTCCATACTTCCAGAGGTATCTAAAATAAAGGTAATATCCTTATCAGTCAATTCCTGTAAATCAAATTGATGACTCAGAGCAAAA
>JAKSBL010000671.1 GCA_022361115.1 Spirochaetota bacterium
CTAAGTGGCGTTAAAAAAAAATATAAAAAGACAAATCAATTTGCTGTCAATGGAATCGATCTGGCAATAAAAAAAGGGGAAATTTTTGGATTACTCGGCCCAAATGGTGCCGGTAAAACAACCACTCTTTCTATGATTTCCGGTTTACTAAAACCAACAGCCGGTAAAATTGATTATGCTCCTCATATTAAGGGAATCAAAAGCATTCTTGGATATGTCCCTCAGGATTTAGCAATTTATCCCCGTTTAACTGCCAGGGAAAATTTAGCTTTCTTTGGTAGACTCTATCATTTACCAGAAAAAAAGCTGAAAAACAGAATTGAGGATTTATTAGAGTTAATTGGGTTAAAAGACCGGGGTAATGATCTATTACAATCCTTTTCATTAGGAATGCTCCGTAGAATCAATTTAGCTATTGGATTAATGAATGAACCAGCTATTTTATTACTAGACGAACCAACAGTAGGTATCGATCCTCAATCTCGTAATTGTATATATGAAAATATCCTTACATTAAAAAAAATAGAAACCACTATTCTTTATACTACCCATTACATGGAAGAGGCAGAAAATCTCTGTGACCGCATTGCAATTATTGATTTTGGCAAAATAATTGCTTTAGGTACTCCTTTTGAATTAATAAAGAGGCAAGCTCAATCTACTATTATTTTAACCAGCAAAAAAGATTATCATAAGGACTTTCTTGCTCAAATAGATAAGATAGAAAATGTTTTTTATGAAAACAATGAGGAAATTCTTAAAATTCATTTTGATTATCAGCTCAATGCTATCAAACTAATTGAATCAATTAATGAACTTTCCCAAAAATATCAACAAGATATCCGTCTTTTAAAAATCGAAGAAGCGAGTTTAGAAAACTTATTTTTACAACTAACCGGAAGAGAATTTCGGGATGAGTAAAAAAATGTTTGACATAGAGGAAATAAAATAAATGAAAGAAATCGTGGCCATTATTCGCAAAGAACTCCTTTTGCTAATCAGAGATCCCGGCAGCCTTATTATGCTTTTTGTTTTGCCTGCCATATTTATATTAATTCTATCCATTGCACTACAAGGTGCCTTTTCAACTGCTAATGAAAAGGAAAAAATGGATTTAATCATTGTCAATCATGATTCAGGTAATACTGGTAATGAGATCATGACTGGGCTAGAAAAAAGCGGTTTTTTTCATATTATCGAAGAAATTGACCACCAAAAAATCACTAATGATCAGGCAAAATCTTTAATTGATAAAGGAAAATATAAAATTGCTGTTTTAATCCCTGAACAGACTACTAAAGCGATTAATTTTCAGGAAAAAGCAAGTATTGCAATTTATGTTGATCCTATTCTTTCCAGTGAATTCGCTGCTAATATCACCTCTAGCATTCAAAACCTGGTCAATGTAACAATTATCCGTAATATAGCCACTATTAGTTATAATATCTTTGATGAAATCAACCGCGAACGAATTGATCAGATCAATCACCAAATCATTTCTACCCAAACCAAAAAACAAGAGTTACTGGAAAAAGTGAATGATATTATGGAATCAGGCTTGGAAGAGGAAAGCAAGGCAGTTGTTCAATTTTTAACTGACGAGAACATTGAGGAGCTCAATAGCAAGATCAAGGAATTAAATAAGCAAAAAGATACATTTAACCTAACAGCGAATAAAAACGAAGAACTGGTTCGTAATAAATATCACATTGGAAATGATGCTCAGGGTTTAAAGGTTGAGCAGATATTTTATTCTCAGAGAACTGTCGGTAAAATCCCCAATTCTGTACAACAAAATGTTCCTGGATGGACCATTTTTGCCTTATTCTGGATAGTACAAATCATTGCAATGACCTTTATTTTAGAAAGAAAAAGCGGTGCCTTTCGACGCATTTTGATTGCTCCAATTAACAAAGTTCAATATATTATTGGTAAAACTATTCCCTTTTTTATTATTAATCTCATCCAAGCAGTTTTTATGTTTCTCATTGGTATCTATGTTTTACCGCTTTTTGGTTGTCCCATGCTGGAACTAACTAATTTACCTGCAATAGTACTATTAACTATCTCTGCTTCTGTGACAGCAATCAGTATGGGTCTACTGATATCTGTTATTACGGATTCTATGTTTCTGGCAATGTCTTTAGCTGCATCTTTATTAATTATTTTAACAGTTATGGCAGGTATTATGGTACCCCGTTTTATCATGCCCTTGTTTATGCAAAAATTAAGTTTTCTTATTCCTCAAGGTTGGGCTTTAGATGCTTACTTAAATATCTTTGTGAGAGAAGCAGAATTGATAACTATATTACCTAATATTGGTGTCTTATGGGGATTTAGTTCAATTTTTTTCTTCATTGCATTATGGCGTTTTAATGTCATCTCCAGTATTGACAAATAAAGAGACATAAACTATAACTCTATTAAAAGTTTTAATAAAGGATCTGGTGAAAGTATTATTAATCAATTCTAACCAGTTAAAAATCCCTTTCCAGTCATTTCATTAGGATAAAACATAATAAAAAAATCCACCTTTTCCTGTTAAAGCTGGAATAGAAAACTAATCACAATTTATTCCAATTTTTTAATGAAAATAAGAAAAAAATAAGTTAAAGTAAAAAGATGATTTGTCTAGAAAAACAAAACAGCATTGGTATTTTAAAATTAAATAATCCTCCTCATAATCAAATATTACAACCTCAATTCATTAAAGAAAAAGAATTGCATGATTTTATTAAAAATAATCACTTAAAAGCCTTACTGATTACTGGTACTGGTAGACATTTTTCCAATGGAGCTGATTTAGAAGAATTGAAAAATATCATCTGTTCGGGACAACTTGCTAAAGAAATCGACAAAGGAAAAGCAATCTTAAATTATATAGAAAATCTTGAAATACCTGTTTTAGCAGCAGTAAATGGTATTTGTTTTGGTGGAGGTTTAGAAATTGCATTAGCAGCTCATCTTATCATTGCAAGTGAAAGCGCCCTCTTTGCTTTACCTGAGATTAATCACAATCTAATACCTGGTTTGGGGGGAACTCAAAGAATGATTCGCAGAATTGGTAAAGCAAAAACACTTGAAGTGATTTTTACAGGTGACACTATCAATGCTGAGAAAGCCTTAGATTTTAAACTTGTTGATTATATTATTCCAAAAAAAGATTTACTCCCTTATTCTTATGATTTACTCAATAGATTAATCGATTCCAGGTCTATAAAAGTCATTAATTATGTGATGCGTTCTTTAAAAAATTATTACACCCTTCCCTTTGAGGAAGCATTAGCTGCTGAAACAGCTTTATTTTGCGACCTTGCCCTAGATAAACTAAACCGGGAGGATCCAAAACAGGATGAATAGTCATTTACAAGAAGAAGTAATCATTACAAAGATAAATGATTATTCAAAAATAATGGAAGATACATTAGGCAATTCCTTTGATTTATCTGATTTTTTTACTGAAAATGAAGTAGCAGATTTAGATAAAAAATACTTTAAAAGAAAAATCCTCTCTCGATTGTTAATAAAGAAAACAATTTGTAAAAAACTTAAAATTACGAAAAATTTCTATAAAGAAATTGAGATCATCAATAATAAATGGGGAAAACCCACCCTATCATTAAGCGAAAAAATCAAAAAAATGATAAATGAGTCAGTAATGAAAAATTTTTCTTTTTCTATTACTCATAGCCGAAATTATGTGGGAGTTTTAATAATATTTTGATATGACTTCATTAATTCAATTAGATATTTATGATAATATAATATGTATAAAATTAAACGATCCTCCTGCCAATAAAATGAACCGCGCTTTTTTTGAAGAATTCAAAAGTAAAACTGAATACATAAAGCAATACAGTTCAAAAAAAGGGATTATCTTTTTGGGAAATGGAAGACATTATTCCAGTGGTGCTGAACTGGACGATTTGATGATAGATTTTCAGAAAAAAGATTATCTAGCGGTTTTTAAAGAAAACAGTAAAACTTTTAATTATTATCGTCAGCTAAATATACCTGTTATTTCTTTAATTTCAGGTGTTTGTATCGGTTCAGGACTAGAATTAGCCCTTTTTTCTCATTTTCGTTTTGCCTTAAAAAATGCAATTTTTGCCTTACCAGAAGTCAGTTTTCAGTTAATACCAGGTTGCGGTGGTATTATCCGTTTAGTAGAGATTATTGGTTACCAAAAAACTTTGGAAATGACCCTAACTGGTGAAACCATTAATACGAGTGAAGCTATGCAATTTGGTTTAATTGATAAAATTATTCCAAAAGCAAATCATTTAGAAAATATTATTGATTTTGCTAATTCCATAGCGAGTGCCTATGAAAAGGACAGGAAAAACCAATATATAGTAAAATATTACAAATAGCAATTTAAAATTATCCCTTTTTTATGTTATATTAAATACATTGCAAATATTATAGGGAAACTGAATGTCTTTTATAAGAATAGCCGGTACTGGCTCTTATCTTCCAGGCAAGCCAGTACCTTTTCATAAAATTGATGATTACCTTGGTTATATTACTCAAGCACCTGAAAAGATAATAAAGTGGTTAAAACGGCTAAA
>JAKSBL010000515.1 GCA_022361115.1 Spirochaetota bacterium
AGAAAATTAAACAAAATAAAAGAAAAAATAAAGGAGGATAAAAAGGAAATTTTTGCAGAAATAGAGAAAAAAACAAATGAAAGCTTATATAATAATGACTTGAATATCCTGTCAAAACATTATATTGAAAGTAAACTTGACATCAAACTGCCAGAAGATAAGAATACCGGGTATCTAAAAAATGTAATCTATATTCCCAGACAAAGAAGCCGGCATCCTATTGTTAAAAAAGCTATTCAGTTTATTGATGATAATATAAAAAAAAGAACCAGCCAGTTTGATAAACAAAACAAAAACAGGGAAAAAGAAAAGGTTAGGATCGGTGCAGCAACAACACCCAGCCGGGACGGTGCAATACTTACTCAATATGGTATTGATCTGACAGCTATTGCCAGGAATAACCAGGCTCCCCCCATTATGGGACGTGAAAATGAAATTGAACAAATGACCAGGATATTAGTCAGACGGGAAAAAAATAATCCTGTGCTTTTAGGCGAAGCTGGTGTTGGAAAAACAGCTATCGTGATGGGACTGGCACAGCGGATTGCAGCTCAGGATGTGCCGGAAATATTGCAAAACAGAAGAATTATAGAACTAAATGTCGGGGTATTAGTTGCCGGTACAACATATAGAGGAGATTTTGAAAAAAGGATTAATCAGATTATAAAAGACGTAAAAAATGATCCCGGTATAATTCTGTTCATTGATGAGCTTCATACCCTCATTGGTGCAGGCAGCTCAAGACGTTCTCTTGATGCTTCCAATATTTTAAAACCGGCTTTAGCCCAGGGAGCCATGCGGCTTATAGGTGCGACAACAACTGGTGAATATGCCAGGTCTGTGGAACAAGATCCTGCCCTGGAACGCCGTTTTTCCTGTATATGGGTAAATGAAATTGACCGTCGGCAAACCCTTGAAGTATTAAAAGCCCGAAAACAAAAATGGAAAGAGCATCACGGAGTTATAATAAGTGACGATGTGCTAAAACAGGCTGTTTTACTGACTGATACACAAATCAAAGACAGGCATTTACCTGACAAAGCCATAGACCTCATTGATGAATCCTGCTCTTTAGCACGCACAACATTCAAAAAAGAACCGGATTCACAAAATCCAAAAAGTCAAACATTAACAAATAATCATATTCAAAAAGTCCTGGATAAGTGGACTGGAGCAGCCCTTGCCGGAAAAACCAGATTAAACACATTTGAATATATAAAAAAAATAAAACAGCAATTAAAAGAATATATTATTGGCCATGATAAATTATTAGATGATTTGGCCTTAATCATTGCCTATAAAAAAATGGGAGTAAATAAAATATGTGATTCCGGGATATTTTATTTCTGGGGTCAGCCGGATACCGGCAAATCCGAATGTGCAAAGGCCATGGCAAATATATTGTGGCCAAAAGAAAACGGACGGTTTTTATTTATTAATTTAGAACTTTATAATGACGAATATTCAATTGCCGGTCTGAAAGGAACTCCGGGAAGCAATGAAACTGGAATTTTAAGTCTGCAATTAAAACATAATCCCCATTCTGTCATATATCTTCATAACTTTCACCTGGCCCATACCGGAGTAATAACATTTTTCAACAATTTGTTCCGGGAAGGCTGTTTTTCCGATTCCAGCGGCAGGAATGTTTTTACACAAAATGCAATATTTATACTAAGCATGTCAGTCACACAGGAATCCGGCCATATCGGATTTACCGGAAGCAAGCCAGAAACAAAAATGGACATAACTACCTATCTGAAAAAATATAATATCCCTGATTCCATTACTGAATCCATCCAAAAAGTTTTTTGGTTTGATCCATTAAATGAACATAATCTGCGTACTTTGATGGAAAAGAAACTTGACAGCATTAGACAACAGCCTTTTGTTGCTGATTTTGAAATTGAATTTGACAATGCATTTATTAACGAGTTAGTCGGAAAATATAAAAATAACCCTATGAATCACCGCAGTCTGGATATGTTATTTAACAGGGAAGTGTTTCCCTATATAATTGATCAATTGAACGAATGAAAATAAAAAATCCCGCCTGCAACTTAACACTGATATTCAGCGGTGCCACTGCGTCCGTTGCAATATCATGGTTATACATTTTTTTTGTAATATTATAAAAGACTTCATAAATGATCTTAAGAGTACTTTGTCGCTTGATAGTAAAGCTCAAAATAAACTTTGTACATTTTTTTAAAAATATTCAACCAAATAGTTGACTATTTTTGCAAATATATTATATTCAACTGTATGGTTGAGAATAAGGAACTTAACAGAATTTTTGGAGCTTTGGCTGATCCAACAAGAAGGATCCTCCTTGATATGGTAAAATTAGGACCAAAACGGGTAACCGAGTTAGCTGAATCTTTTGAAATCTCTTTGAATGCCGTTTCAAAGCATATAAAGTATCTGGAGAAAGCAGGACTCATCATCCGTCATCAAAAAGGAAGAGATCATATTATCACCTTAAATCCGAAGCCATTGGATAGCGCAATCTCATTATTGAACTATTACCAGGAATTCTGGCAAAGGCAACTCAACTCATTGGAAAATTTTTTAAATAAACAGAGTGAAAAAGGAGAATAGTATGATTATACCAAAACTTGTAGTAAAAAAAAATTACAAAGTATCCCGGGAAGTTCTATTCAAAGCATGGACCTCTGCAGAATCAATGAGTCAATGGCTAAATCCAATGCCGGGGGGCCAAACAAAAGTATCCGCAGATTTTAAGGTTGGCGGCTCATATAAAATTGATATGGTTGCCCCTGATGGTGAAGTATTTCCCCACTGGGGCAAATATAGAGAAATCAGTCCGTATGATAAAATTGTTTTCACCTGGAACTCTCCGTTTGTGAAAGATACACGTGTTACAGGTGAGTTCAACAAATTATATGTGGGCTGTGAATTAGTGCTGACCCATGAGTTTTTAAAAGATGAAAAGGTATTCAAAGAGCATAATGACGGTTGGGAAGCGATCTTTGACTATCTTGAGACAAACCTGAGTAAGGAGGTAGTATGATGAGAGAGTATATCGTTCTTATTACACCAAAAGATAAAACTATTTTTTCTTTACCAGAAGAAGAACAGAAAAAGCATATAGAGAAAGTAGGAAACTTTATTGTTAAAATGACAACAGAAGGTGTGTTTTTAAATGCCCAACCCTTCGAAGAAAATGGGACTATCCTGGAGGGAAGTACCGGTAATTTCCGTGTTATTAAAAAGAAGGCATTAGCGGTACAAATTGCCGGATTTTATCATGTATCAGCAAAAAACATGGAACATGTTCTCTCGATTTTAAAAAATGATCCAAGGTTTGAAGATGGTCCGTGGTCAATGGAAATTAGGCCAATACTCTCATTGAAAGGAATCAATAATTAAATCCTATCATTAGCCCTGCACATTATGCAGGGCTATTTGAGACGTCAATCTTTTATTCTCTCAAATCACCTTCTATATTCTGGTATATTGATTTGTAATGTGCAATTAATATTTTTGAGATCCTCTTCATGTCCTTTTTGAAAATCTGATATTTTTCCCATAAATTCCAGATGTTCATTATCTTTGTTCCCTTTCAACTAATGCCATAGTTCACCTCATCACTCCAATAATTGTTTTTAAAGTCTAAAATAATTTTACAATAGCATTCATTTTATATAACATTTGATTTAATATAAACCTCTTGAGTTGAAAAATTCAGTGTACTCATGATCACTACCCATGATATTATCGGTCAACCAGGATTTAAGAAAATTCATGACATCAATGGATAAAAACATTCGGTCTTCTTCATGGCCCTTTTGAAAATCTTTTATTTTATCCACAAATTCTTTATGTTTGTTTATATGATCCACTTTATGCGGATAATTATATTTTTCAAAATATTTCTGTTCTTTAGTAAAATGAAAAACCGTATAATCAATAAGGTTTTTTAAGATATCCGACATGGCTGACTTTGCGGCTCTCTGCAGCATGGAATCATGTAATTCATTTATTATATTGATAATTTTTTTATGCTCATCGTCGATTTCTATGATATTCACACTGTATTTTTGATTCCATTCAATTAATACCATTCAAAACCTCTCTGAAATATTTATAATATAACCTCATATCTATATTTTAAGTGATATGTGTATGAAAATGCAATAGTAATTATTATGATTGCCTGAAAATTTAAAAAATCATCATGTACAATTCATTTTATAAAAATTTTTTTGTATAATTAAAAAGGTTTAGTATTAGTTATCCCAAAAAATCCATCAGCTTTTTTGCAAATTTCCTGCAACAGAATTAACGGATTGAAAAATATCAGATAATTTTGCTAAAATTTCCTGTGATAATGCCGGTTTCTGCATAGACAATATATTTTGTTCAAGATGACTGATATTCCCTGTCCCTGACAAGACGCTGTGAATTCCGGGTTCATCACGGCAATACCGGTAAGCCGCATCAACATAAGAGTTTTCTTCGTCCTGAATAAAGACCAGGGGATTCTGCAAATCAATATCATCAGGATTGATTTGTCTTTCTGCAATTAGTTTTTCCAATACTGCCCTGATGTTATCAGGATTAATCAAAGCCTGGCGGACAGCAAACATGCAAACAACACCAATATTATTTTCCAGGGCCTTTGCCAATACACGGGAACGAGCCGTCTGGTTTAAAAAATTAAAACC
>JAKSBL010000065.1 GCA_022361115.1 Spirochaetota bacterium
GTGTTTAATCTATCACATAACTTTCCAAAATTCAACAATTTAGTTTAAAAAAAGGGACTTTTGATGAAGATGATCACAAAGGACACAGACCCAGTGGAGTACTCTCCACAAGGCAGCGAAGCGGAAAAACACAGCAAAGCTGCCCCGCATTGAGTACAATGCTTAGCTAAAGATCACGAAAAAAGACTTCAAAACCTCTTATCCGTGATCTCTCTGTGATCCTCTTCCTTCAATTCACCAAATTTTTTAACACTTGACAAATTATTGAAGATAAAAAAAGCAGAATGATCAACTTTTTGCTAAATCTTCTCTTAATATACTTTAAAAATGTTATGTGTATTTCCAATAGATTTTAAATGATTTACATCGCAGGAGCTGCAAAGCGTACAAAGTAAACGAACAAAAGCTTATCAAAAACATCTGAAAATGATTTCCGGATCTACAACCAGCATTTTACCTTAAGATTTCCTTAAGATTGGATTTTTTTTATAGAGTGGCAGTCAGTTTTTTTTTCAGAGAAAAATAGAATGAAAGTGTTTTAAAAACTAAAATTCGAGGTGTCAGAGTTATTGGTCATGGATAAGAAAGAAATATTTATGTTGATTTTATTTAACCAGCAACAACATTAAAAACTGATGAGAACTACCAGAAATGTAGTAATTCAAATACTGGAGTACTACATTTTTATGTTAATTAAAATAATTCCTATAATAATAACTGCAATAGCTGCTTTTTCCTTAGTTTTTAATCTTTCCTTAAAAATATACCTGCCCCCCAGGGCAACCATTAAAATTCCCCCTGCACTACTAGCTGGAAAGGCGACTGCTGCACTAAGATAATCCAGGGATAAGATAAAAAAGTAAGATCTTAAGATATTGGGAATGCCGACAGAAATTCCTACAATGACTTCATAAAGACGGATCATTTGTCCCTTTTTTATGGTTTGAATGGTACTGATGACAAATGCAGTAAAAAAAATACAAAACAGAAAAATCGTTTTGTATTCACCTAAGGCATAGCGTTGAAAAAGCTTGTTATTAAAACCGGAAAATCCAATGACTAAAAACATCACCACCAGAGCCGAATCAATACCTTTCAATGTTTTTAAATCTGCAAAGGAAAAGGTCATTATTCCAATGGCAGTTAACATAAAGAGAATACCAATGACTTGAGTAACTGTAGGAATATTTCTCCAGAAAATCAAACTGAGCAGAATAGGAAAAATAATGCTCAATCGAGAGAAAGCACTGGTAATACTCACTCCATTCCGACTTATACTTTTTTGGGTAGATATCAATCCGAGATAATAAGTTATCCCGCTTAAGCAGCCTAATATGACAGCATATAATAAGGTAGACTGAGCAGAAAAACTACTCTGACTACCAGCAGAAATTTGTTTGACTTCTTCCAAAAAGCCTTTAACAATCGATCCCTCAAAACTTAAATCAATTTTTTGTTTAAAAGTAATGAACATACTGGAGATAAAGGCCACCAGGTAATTGATACTCGTCACTGCATACCGGTTATACTTTTTTTGTTCACTAAAAGTAAAAACAAACTTCATCAAAGCAGAACATAAAATAGTCAGGACAAGGTATATCATCATTCAATCTCTGTAAAAGATACTTTGTTAAATAATTTTATTAAGTAGAATTAACTAAAAACAAAATTAAGTGTATTTAATTTCCGGTAGAATAACATATTCATACAAGAACACCAAATCATTTTTCAAAAGTGAGTGAATAAAAGTCTGATTGGTACCAGGCAGTTATTTTTTACAAAGTTAAATTTCAGACTCAATTTCCTTTTTAAGCCGCTTGCTTTTATTTTATATTTTTTTCAACTCCTGTCAGTTTTCGAAGAGAAATATTCGTTATATTTAATGAGAGAATCAATAAAATAAATCATTTTGATAATCAGCAAAAAAGAGGGCACCATGTATACAAAAATTATCCTGTTTGTATTTTTCAGTCTATTTATTTTTTCTTGTAATTTAATCAAACCTTCTACATTAATCATTAATAATCGATCAGAACATGATATTGAAGTGATGATAGAAAAAGGATTGAAGGAAAAAATGAGCATAGAAGCAGGGGCTGGAGATTTTACCACACTGTATCCAGGTGAGGTGAATGTTATAATAAAAATAGATGCAATTGGATATAGGAAAGAGTATCAATTTGAACTGGATTATCAAGAAAAAAAGCAAGTAAAATTTATCCTGAAAGAAGAAGAATAAACATGCTCTTGTGATTCATTTCTCCTTTATTAAAATTAACCAGCTGGGATAGATTTGATTTGGATAAAATTCCCTGCGGTTTTTCCATAGGATAGCAAAATTAATTTGCTCATTTTTTTACTGGAAAAAGGAACTGGATTAAAAAAACCACGCTAACTACAATGATACAGCTGTAAAAAACTATTTGCATTGGTTGTCTTGCATAAAGTTCTCCGCCACCAATAGCACCAATGACTAAACCCAGAGTCAATACAGCTTCATGGATTGCCATCCGCATTTCCCGATGAATACTACCTGCAACACCGTGAAAAATACTATTACTGTATATCCAGGCAAAAACAAAACCAAAGATAGAAAAAACAAATACAAAAATGAACCATAATTTTACTAAAGAAAAGAGAAAACAACATAGAATTAAGAGTAACTGTACGATGAGAATCTGGCCCTTATGAAAGTGCCACCAGGTAAATCTGCCGGCTAAAATAAAACCTAGCATAGAAAAAACTGCCCGGATTGCTAATAGTAAACCAACAGCGGATTCGGAAAATCCTAATACTTCCCTGCCATAAATGGGAAACACGAATAAAAGAATTCCATAAACCAGATAAGCAGAAACCACTCCTAACCAACCAAGAAATCGCAGGGGAGTACTATTATCCTCAACTTCTGAAAGTGAAGTTTCTTTTTTTGTAAATGTGTTTAAACTGGTTAAGCTGGATTTTTTTAAATAAAGTGGTGATAACCCAAAAGCGGCAGTTAAAATAATATAGAGAAGAATCACCACGGTAAAAGGTAAACGCAAATTTATTTCTAATAAAGCACCAGCAATAATCGGACTTAAAAGTAGGCCAGTATTCCAGGAAAGATTAAAATAAGATATAGTTTTACCCAATTCTTTACCTTCTAACCCCTGAGATAACCATCCCATTAAGGGCGGCCAAAAAAGAGCAGTCATAAAACCAAAGATACAATAAACAATGAAGATACCTAAAGTATTGGGACTGGTAAATATCAAAAACGAAGAAATCCCCATTACTAAAGCTGCTAAGGTTATTGATTTTTGCGGAGTCAGTTTTTTACTAAATGACCTCAGAGCAAAACAACCAATTAAATAAGAAGCTGCCCATAAAGATGAAAGTAATCCAATCTGCCCAGTAGTTGCCTGGAACATATCCCTCATATAATAAACCAGACCAAAATTGAGCATGCCTATTCCAGTGTTATTGAGAATAGAACCTGAGAGTAATAATTTTGTTTTACGCATATTTTTTTAAATCCTGGAAAAAAGATCCACTGGATTATAGTAAAAGGGACTGTGACTGTCAATAGAAGTCATTAAAATCAATCATTGTTTTTTTACCGGCTACTTACGTTTAGTCAAGAAAAAAATAATATGTTCATTATCTGTATTTTTACGCTAAAAAAGACTGGACATGCTCCACAAAATAATCCACAATAACCATCATAAGTAAAATCTTGCCGCTTAATATTCATTTTTAGACCCTTTTTTCACAATAACTGCTACATACAAATTAATCAAGGATAAACCTGCAGCTAAAAAAAAGATATATTGCGGTCCCCAAACTTTCCAGATAATTCCTCCTGTGTAAGCACAAATTATAGAAACAACATGATCCATACTAATTCCTAATGATAAGGTGGGGGTCAAATCTGCATTTTTAATAAGAATCGATTTTAAATAAACGGTTCTGATAATCCCCATTTGGGAAGACATTCGATCTAATATAAAAACTAGATAAGCTAGCAAAACCGGTATTCCGGTTAAGGCAATGGTTTGCTGAAAAAAACCAGCACTTAAAAAACCATAAAGTAAATATACTCCAATAAATGAAAGTGCATCCGCATAGAGAAGCTTTTTTATACCAAATCGATCAATCCAGCGTCCTATTGCCGGGATAAAAAAGACTCCAACCAAACCTCCAATGACTGCCAATAATGCAATGGTATCAGCTTTTTTGTTCAGTAAGTCTATTAATACCCACGGCCCGAATACAATCATAATTTGTTTTTGAACACCATACAAGATAACCAAAATATAATAAAGATTATACTCTTTACGATAAATAAAACTGGTTTGTTCATGTTTAATTTCAGTATTTTTAACAAAGGAATCCAATACAATAAGAAGCACAAAAATCACAATAAATATTGCTCCAGCAATAATAAAAATCAACTTTGTTTCAGTAATAAAACTAAAAAGGCCATATTTAAAACCAAAAAAAACAATTAAGGCTGCACTGAGTTGAAAAGCGGTAAATACCCCTTTGTACAAACCCATCATTTTTCCTACAGGCTGTCCTTTTAATAAAGACAAGCCAATGCTCTCCTGTAAAGGAAAAAAAGTATGCATCCCTAATGAATTGATAAAAATAAATATCAGCATCACTGTGAATGTTGGTGTAAAAAAACCTAAAGCGGCAATACCAAGAGCACTGAGTATTTGGGCAATCATAGCTATTTTAATATCGCCTAAAAAAGTAAGAGCAGCAATGACGACAATACATAACAAACCTGGTAATTCTCTGGGGAACTCAATTAATCCCCTCTGATAAGCAGTAACTTGATAAGCATCTTTAAAATAATTAGATAGCACATCATTTGTTAACCCTAGTCCAAAAGCTGTTAAGGCTAATATGATGAAAAAAAGTTTTAGTTCGCGATTCATTTTTGATTCCGATTAAATTTATTATGTATCATAACATATCAATGAATATCATGTGAATAACTATTTTAATTAATCTAATTATATAAATGTGGAGATAAAATGTCTATTAATTTTAAATTGCTGAAAGAATGATCACTAGATTTCTGAGAAACAGAATTACTGAAAAAGCAAAAAAATAGGGCTGTTTCAAAATATAAACTTTTGAGACAGCCCTAGGTGTTTTTTCTATTTAAAACTTAACCCAAGACTGAGTACTTGATTATTAAACTTTAAATATTCTTCTACAACTAAACCATGAATGCGAACTTTTACAGTTGCACCTGAATCACCATGGGGAGCATAAAATGTAAACTTACCCGTATTCTGCTTTTTATCAAAGTTAACTTTTTGTTTTTCTCCATTTATCCAGACAGACGCTCCTTTAGGTAAAATCAAAGTTAAATTATTCATCTCTTTTAATTTAGCAAATATACTTTGATTTTCAGTAAGTTCAATTCTAGTGACAAAGTCAGTATAGCCTGGATGAGTTACCTGAATCTTATAAGTTCCTTTTGATAACTGAATACTATAAGGAGTTTTACCAAATTTTTGGCCATTAATAAAAACTTTAGCTTTCTTAATATTAGAATTGATAGTTAAAGTTGGATTATCTGGTGCTAAGTCGGCATGTACTCTCCCACTACCAGCAGTATGATTGATAACCTGGCTTTGATAGCCAGGATAAGAAAAAACTATTTGATATTGATGATTAGGTCGTAGATTTAAAGATTTTGGTGTTGAATAGGATAGATTATTATAATTTGTCCCATTAATGACAAAGGTTGCTCCAGATGGAGTGGAAGTAAATTTAGTGGTTACTGTTTTTGGGGAAGAGGGAGTATTAGAACTACCAATTTTAGTTAATTCAACAAATATTCTACCACTACCTGCAACATGATTAATCGTCTTGGTTTTATAGCCAGGTTTTGTAAAGATTAGAGTATAATTATTACCAGGCCTTAGATTTAATCTTTTTGGCGTTACATAAGACAAAGAATCATAATTTGTTCCAGTGATGATAAAAGTTACACCAGATGGTTGTGATTTGATTTCTGTTGTTACTGTTTTTTTTGCAGAAAAAAGTAAGTTTAGATTAACAACCATCAATAATATCAATCCCCAGACTTTAATTTTGCGCGGCATAATGTTTCTCCTTATATTGCTTACTAATCAAGGATTGACACATACAATCCATCATTTAGCTGAAAAACATGAGAACCTGTCACTAATAATCCCAGAGTCTGATTTTCTGCTTTAACCCAGATATACTCATCAACATAATCACTAGGATTACTGATTGTATATGTAAATTCAGAATCATTGCCCAATTCTCTAGTATCAACTTTTAAACTGCTATACCAATCTGGTTCAGTATATTCTGATTCTGCTATCTTAATAGTAATATACAATGTTTTACCGGATTGGTTTTCAATTGTTATTGTGTTATCAGAATAATAAGTATTATCATCATCCCATTCCATTTTTAATAAACCGCCGTTCTTGGTAATAATATAGCATCCTGCCAGTAATGAAAGAATTACTGCTATAGAAATAATTTTTACTGCTTTACTCATTATATCCTCCTTAAAAATATTTCCTTAGAAATGTACAAATTCATTCTAAAGACTAAATTTTAAACCTACTCGAACGATTTCAGGTTGATTGTTTTCCATGTAGACTTTCGCCCTCCTGGAAGGTCCCATAAGAAAGCCAATAGTCGTTAAAATAATCCCTGCTGTCAAAAGTAATCCTCCAGCGATGAGCAATCCTACTCCAGAATAAAAAGCAATCAAACCATAACTCTTATTATTATCAAAATAGATTACCTCAAAACTGTCTGATTTTGCATAGCCTAAACCAACAGCATTAATGACAATCATAGGAATACCAACACCTACAAAGATAACACCAGAAACAATACAGGTAATTCCTGATATTTGAAATGCTCTTGCAAGGGTACTTCCGCTTCTGGAGGATGCATAATTTGTAACCTGATTTTGGCCCAAAGAAAAATCAGGTATAGTAGCTTTTTGAAATTGGAAGTTTCTATCTCCTGAATTTGGATTTGAATACTTCTGATTAGAAAAAATATTAAATGAAAAAAACAAGATGAAAAAAAAGATAATCAATTTTTTCATATTTCCTCCTTTATTTTTTAATACAGAAACTCTCTATTTCTTTTACTACATTATAATATGATTTCTATTTTTTTCAACAACAAGATCATAAATCATATTTTTAATTATGACTAAAGAATTAATTTACTTTTCATATACAGAATAAATATGAAAAAATTACACTTTTTATCTTTATTTGATGTATAATGAAAAATGGTGCTAATTACAACATCTTTTGTATTTTAAAACAATTACAGGACATTAAGATGAGTCAAAACTATGATGTTATTATAATTGGATCAGGCCCGGCTGGTTTAGGAGCTGCCTTTTACCTTTCCTCCAATACAGATAAAAAAATCTTACTTTTAGACAAAGCAAAAATCAGCTCCGGTGGATTAAGGAATGATTGTAAGCAAAATTATACCTATCCAGTTGGTTTTCCAACTGAATACTGGACTGAAAGTGAAGCCAATCGATTATTACCCCTGGTTAATGATTGTTTAAAACCAAAAATGGAACCACGCTCAAATATAGGTATCTATAAAAAAAGAGCAGATCGTTTGGGTGTCACTTTATTAGATATTCAACAGGCACATGTGGGAACAGATAAAGCTGTTAAATTAATTGGTAATTTAATCCAACAGCTTCGTGACAAAAAGGTAGTTGTTGAGTTGGAAACAGAAGCCCTGGATATAGACCGGGATAAAAAAGAAATCACCATAGCAAACGGAAAAAACTTTACTTTTAAAGATATTATCATTGCACCGGGAAGGGCCGGCTTTAAGTGGCTCCAAAGGATCATGGCAACAATGAATATTGAGTACCTGGATAATATTGTTGATGTTGGTATTCGCTTAGAAACAAAAGAAGAATACTACTCAATTGTTAAAGATTATTATGATCCTAAATTTATCTTTCCTCAAAAAGTTCGGACATTTTGTACAAACTCAGGGGCTGCAAAAATTGTACAGGAAAAATATCAACATTATTATTCAGTAAACGGACATGCATATTCTGGTGAACGTAAACCCAATGGTTTGGTAAATTTTGCTATGCTAAAAACTATACGACTTACTGAACCTGTTGTAAGTGGTCAGGTTTTTGCTAAAATTATGGGCCAGATGGCTATGCAGCTATCAGGGGGAAAACCAATGATGCAGCGAATTGGAGACTTTCGTTTGGGCAAACGGTCTAAGAAAGAGACTTTTAATGAGGATCTTTACAATTTTAAACCTACCTTACCCACTGCATCACCTGGTGATATCAGTTTAGCCATGCCTTCTAAAATTCTCAGGGATATTTGGAGTTCTTTAAAATCACTGGATACCATTGTACCTGGAGTTTTACACCCTTCTTCAATTATTTATTATCCGGAAATAAAAACCTATGCCAACAAACCAAAATTTCTGGACAGACATTTTAAAGTGCAAAAAAATATCTATATGATTGGAGATGGGGCCGGTACCAGTCGAGGAATTACTGCTGCATGGGCATCAGGCATTCGGGCAGCAGAAGGCATAATAAAATCTTGATAAAAAATTATGCAGCTTTTTTTGCTTTTTTGCCTTTTGATTGTTCAGAATCCTGTATTAAACTCACAGTTATAAACGAAATCAGTACTGATACTAGAGCAATCCTGATAAACATATTAAAATGTTTGATAAAATAAAACAGCAACTTAAACATCTTGCCTCCCTTTAGTTATTATTCCTATTTTCAATCTTTATGAAATCAATAATAATCACCTTTATAATTAGTATACCTGAAATTATTGAAAAAGAAAGATTAAAATAAAAATTTCCATTTATCATTTTTTTTCTCAGGTTATCCATCCTATAGATGAGAAGATGTTAATGATGAGCTTTGACACTGATTTACCCTTGCATTTTTCATTTTCTGCTGATATAATGACGCTTAATAAACTACCTCTTAGGCAAGGTGAAACAATGAGTGAACAAAAAGAATTAGCAACTGATTTATTTATCCTATCAGATGAGCGCTATTCTATTGAAATAAAAAAGGATCATGTAAAAATAAATGGTCAACATTCAATTGATTCAGAATCCATTCAATTTGATTTAAAATATCATAGATTATCCAAGAATTTTCTATTATCTGCTGTCATTCATTCAAAAACTCCTGAAATTCCTTCTACTACACATTTTTATTTTCGCTATCAGGATAAAAATAACTATTGCCGTTTTTCAATTCAAGAGGGAAGGTCCATTCAACTGGCAATAATAGGGAGTGGCCAGACAAAAATTATGACCTCCTGGATTAAAATCGCTGCTGATAATATCTTTTCTAAAAAATGTAATTTTATCCTTTCTGTATTTGAAGAAACCACATCCGTTCTCATTGATGAAACCATGATTCTTAATTTTGATCATACTCCAGATACTGAGGGACAATTAGGAATTAGTTTTCATAGTGAAAAATCGATACAGGAAGACTGGAGCAATCTCAATTTATCTGAAGAAATTATCCAATTTGAGCCCATTATTGAGTATCCTAAAAATTCAGATATCTATTTTATGTTAGCCAATGATTTTTATGAACAAGACCGTTATGAACTCGCTTTAAATTATTACAAAAGGGGTTTTCTTTTTGGAACAGGAGATCATTTAATTTTCAATCGAGTCGGTAATCTCTTATTTCTTATTGAAGACTATCAGCAAGCCTTAAAATATTACCAGGCTGCATTGTCTGAAGAGAGTGAAAAAATAGATTATCAGGTAAACCTTACCCGTTGTTACATTCGCCTAAAAAAATCTTCTCAATTTCAACCATTATTAGATAATCTTTTAACACAAGAAATCGTAGATAAAGAGTTATGCTTAGATTATGCAACATATCTGATTGAAATGAAGAACTTTACCCCGGCTTTAGATATTTTGAAAAAAATTGAAGCTGTAGCAAAAGATACTTTTCCTTTTCAAACAAAAATGGGGCGCTGCTTAATTGAAATGGGAGAAATGAAAGATGGAAAAGCCATCCTTTTAGAAGCAGCTGAAGGGATCAAAGAAAAACATCCTGAATCAAGTGTAATTCTGTTAAAATATTCTCTTGATAAAGAAGTTGACAAGGAATCCCTCTTGCTTCTCAGTAATATCCTGGTTCAATCAGGTGAATATCGTGAAGCTTATGAACTAATCAAAACAAATCACATTCAAATAGACCTGGATATCCCTTTACTGGAAGTTTTACTGGAAAGTGAAATCAAACTGGAACTATTTGAAACAGTATTAACAGATCTTAAAAAATATAAATTTGACCTTTTATCAAGTCGGATCAAATTCTTTAAAGCATATGCTCTGGCAAAATTAAACCATTATGAAGAAGCAATTAAAATCACAGAAAATCTATTAGGTGACAAATCAACCAATATAAATCGGAATGAATTAGTCTACTTGATTCTTTACATTTATTCCAAGTTAAAAGATTTTCTCCAGGATAAAAAAAACCTGAAAAAGGCTTATGAACTATATTGTACAGCTCAGCCTGCTCAACCTTTTTTTATTCAGGCCACTGAAGAATATGGAAAAATTCTGGTTGATCTAAAATATTACCGGGATGCAAAAAATATCTTGCTCTCGGTTTATCAACAAAACCCGGACAATCCTGAATTACTCTTTAACCTGGGTATTGCCTGTAATTATTTAGAAGAATATGCAGAATCAAAAGAATATTTAGAAAAACTCTACCAACAAGGACAAACGGCAGAAATTGTTTACCAATTAGCTCTGGCCTATTATTATTGCCAGCAATACCAAAATGCCTTAAGTGTTTTAAATACTTTTTACTCGAATTTACCAGAGGAAAGCCGAGTTCTAAACTTATTAGGAAATATTCATCTCAATCAAGATAAAATTGTTGATGCCCAAAAATTTTATTATGCTGCTCTTGCTAAAGAACCTGATCATGAAGAGTATGCTCTTAACCTGGCAGAATCCTTTATTAAACTAAATGATTTTGAAAGTGCTTACCAAATCACCAAACAAATCGTTAAAAAAGATCAATTTGATCGAGCCAAGACAATGCATTTGAGGATAAAATCTCATTTATTTTATACCCTGAACTGTTCAGGCTGCAAGATTGAATGGTCATTTCCTAAAAAAGTAAAAGAAATGGATTTTCCAGAAGATAAACTAACTGAACTACCATCAAAAGCACCTGCTGGAACCTGTCCTAATTGTGGTAAAACCTTTTGCCGTCAATGTGTACCTGGAGTGCCAGGTATTGATACAAAATGCCCGGAATGTGGTCATATTTTAGAGTTTAACAATAATAGTTTAAAGATTATTGGCAATATTTATTTACAAAAAGGATAAACAAATGATTGATTTTCATACCCACACATTTCTCTCTGATGGGGTCCTTTCTCCGGCAGAACATATACGTAGAGCATTAGTCAATGGATACCAATTCTTAGGCATTACAGATCATGTGGATTTTTCTAATCTGGAATATGTATATTCTTCATTAAAAAAAATGACCGATGAAGTAATTAATAGTGGCTGGGATATTCAGGTGATCCCAGGTATTGAGATTACCCATGTTCCTGCCAAAAAAATAGAGAAGTTGGTTCGGCAAGCTAGAAGCTTAGGAATATCCTTAATTGTAATGCATGGTGAAAGTCCAGTAGAACCTGTGGAAAAAGGAACCAACAGAGCTGCTATTGAAGCTGGTGTTGACATTGTCGCTCATCCTGGTTTAATTACTGATGAAGATGTAAAAAGGGCGGCTCATTTAGGGGTTTCACTAGAAATTTCAGCTCGTAAAGGCCACTCCATTACGAATGGTCATGTTGTCCAGTTAGCAGCAAAATATGCTGCCCCTTTAGTCTTAGATACTGATGCGCATGCACCAGGTGATTTTCTCACTCCTGCATTTCGAGAAATCATATTAAAAGGAAGCGGTATCAGCTCTGAACAAGCAAATTTAATGGAAAAAAACATGATAAAACTAAAAAATAAATTTTTACAAAAAAATACTGTTGATTAATTTTGAATACGTTTTTATTCTTGAATATTGATTAAAAATATTATATAAAAAAAGTAATTTATAAAGGCGAGCAATTAGGTCACATTACCGGGCAAACCGTAGGTTGTGACCAGGTGAAGCATAGCGGAATGACCAGCCAAAGAGTCAGTATTAATTTTACAAGAATTTTTATTATAAAGAAAGAAATAATTTGTCATGATTGTTTTTGATATATTCTTTAGTATAATAGCTGTCATATTGATTTTATCATCTTCTTTAATTTTTCTAACTTTAAACTGGTGGCTCATCTTTACTGATAAATACAATCGGCACCGCATTGCTGATATCCCTTTGATTCAACCTGCAGCAATAGTTTATGGCTGGATATTAGGTGTCCGCATGAAAGTTCTAGGCAAAGAACACGTAGATAAAAGAAGAACCACTGTTTATATTTGTAATCATCAATCCTGGCTGGATATTATTGTTTTTATCCGCTTCAGCCATACCATAGCTATATCCAAAAAAGAAGTAAGAAGAATTCCTTTAGTGGGAATTCTCACCATTTTAGCAGGAACTTTTTTCTTTGATAGGACAAAATCAACAGACCGTATGGGAATAATAAAACAAATTATGATCTTTCTTAAAAAAGGGCATTCTTTATGCTTATTTCCTGAAGGAACCAGGAGCAGAGACGGTAGTCTGTTAAAACCACAATTATCCCTATTAAAACTTTGCTATAAAATGAAGATACCCATTGTTCCAGCCGCAATTGAGGGAACCAGAAATGTTTTAGCCAGGAAAAGGCCCTACTTCCGTTTCTGCCAAAAGGTTGTATTACAATATACACCTCCTATTTATCCAGAGGATTATGAAAACGATGATGATTTTACTCAAGCTTGTTGGGAGCGGGTGGCTGAAACCCATGCTGAATTAGTAAAAAAGCAATTTTGAAAAGTCATTTTTCAGCATTTCCTAAGTTTATTTTCTTTTAATTTTTCCCCATTTTTTCTCTTAATAATTCGAAATTTTTATTGTTTTTTTTACTTTTTTGTAATAATTATTAATGTAGAGGCTTTTTATTATTTAAATTTATTTTTAATAACCAGAAAAACAGGAAAAAAACAATATTTTCATTAAAACTCAAGTATTTTACTATAAAAAAAATCAATTTTCTGTCGATTTATTATAAAGGTAATGGTAGGAATGTATCAATAAAATTTGCCCCTAGAAAGACAAATTTGAATTAAAATTAATAAAGTAAATAGAATATTACCTTAAAAGTGAGGTTAACATGTCAGATTTTAACTCCAATAACAACAATCATCAAAATGATCAAGATCTTAATGATCAGGAATTAAATGGGAATTCTTTAGGAGATCTGGATGATATTAATATAGATGACATTGATATTGATGAAATCAGTCTGGACTCTATTGATTTAGAAGAGGAAACTCCTATAGAAAATGAAGTTCAACCTGATACCGAATCTGCTAATGAGGATTTTGAATTAGATCTTGATGATGATATTGATCTGAATTTGGAAGAAGGTCTTTCAATGGATGAAACTTCAGCAGACGCTTCAATGAGTGATCCTGCAGAACTAGCTGATTCCTCTAGTGAGGATCTGGATATAGAACAAGATTTAGACATAGCAAGTGATCTTAATTTATCTGAAAACGATGATCTTGATCTTGGAAGTGACTTTTCAATGGATGAAACTTCAGCAGA
>JAKSBL010000217.1 GCA_022361115.1 Spirochaetota bacterium
CTGGTAGTTTTGAGAAGCAATCCATTGAGTTAAATCTATTTTTTTGATTTTTTTTTCAGCAAGAGCAAATTTCTCATTATCAATAATTTTTCCATCACTACAGAGTAAATTGATAGAAATTCCTGGCCCTGGAAAGGGGTGTCGATAAACAATATTATCTGGTAAACCTAATTGTTTCCCTAATTCTCGAACTTCATCTTTATATAAATCCTTTAAAGGTTCAATAATTAAACCTTTTTTTTTTTTTTTTTTAATTCCCTCAACACGATTATGATGTGTTTTGATCACCTTGGCATGCTTTGATCCACCTGATTCTATAATATCTGGATATAAAGTTCCCTGCCCTAAAAGCCACTGGTCTTCACAAATACCTAAGCGGTTGACTACTTTATCTCTTATTTTGATAAATGTTTCACCAATGATTTTTCTTTTTTTTTGGGGATCCGTTTCATGGCCTACTGCAGTCAAAAATTCCTCTTCTGCTCCTTCTATGATAAAATTATCATACCCCAAATTGTGGTACTTTTGCTGAATCCTTTCCCTTTCATTTTTACGTAAAAAACCATTGTCGATAAAAAGCCCTAATACTCTTTCTGTCCCTAAAACTTCATTTAATAAAGCAAAGGCGACTGAGGAATCCACACCACCGGAAAGAAAAAGGATGACTTTTTTATCTTTAGATTCATTTTTAATCTGTTGCTTGATGATCTGTAATACCTGTTTTTGATCCCAGTTTTTTTTCATACCGCAAATTTTTGCAAAATTTTGAAATAATTGGCCGCCAATTAATGTGTCTTTTACCTCTGCATGAAATTGCAAACCATAACGTTTTAATAATATATTTTCATAAGCAGCAACTTGACAATTTTCTGTTGCTCCGCTTATTTCAAAATCTTCCGGTAAATTGCTGACTTCATCTTCATGACTCATCCATACTTGGGCTGGAAACTCAATATCCTGAAATAATTGGGAATCAATCACTTTATTAAATATGGTAAATCCATATTCCCCTTTTTTTGCTTTGCCAACACTACCCCCATAGTGTTGTATGATAGCATGATGTCCATAACACAAACCTAAGATAGGCAAATCTAATTGGAGTAATTTTTCATTAAAATCTGGTTTCTCAGCTTGATAGACAGATGAGGGGCCACCTGAAAGGATAATACCTTTTGTATCAGAACTAATCTGTTCCGTTTCGATAGAAGGTAAAGCAATCTCTGAGTAATATCCTAATCTTCTTAATTGTTTGGCGATCAAGTGAGCATATTGACCACCAAAATCTAATACTAATATTTTATTCATGCGTTATCCCTTTTTAATTTCTCTTTTGCTTCATCCCAAATTTTATCCAACTCTTCGAGAGTACACTCTTCAATTTTTTTTCCTGCTCCTTTTAATTTTTTTTCAATATAACAAAATCGATCATAAAAACGTTTATTGGCTTTTGCTAAAGCAACATCACTTTTAATTTTTAAAAATCTGCCTAGATTAACAATTGAAAAAAACAAATCTCCCAATTCATGTTCAATTTCCGGGATATCCATATGGCCAATTGCTTGTTTTAATTCACCAACTTCTTCTTCAATTTTAGAAATAATTTGTTTATAGTTAGACCAATCAAATCCTACTTTGGCTGCCTCTTTTTGCAGTTTATCACTCCGTAAAAGCGGAGTGAAATGAAGAGGAACTTTATCCAGTAAATAAGGATAATTTTGCTTCTTTTCTTTTTGTTTTATTTGTTCCCACAAATGAACAACTTGATCAGCATTCTCAGCAGAATCATTGCCAAAAACATGAGGGTGTCTCCTAACGAGTTTTTCAGCAATCATATGAACGACTTCATCAATATTAAACTGCTGGTTTTCTTCTGCTATTTGAGCATGTAAAAGAACCTGCAAGAGAAGATCCCCTAACTCTTCTTTTAAATGGTGCTCATTTTGATTCATTAATGCATCAAAAACTTCGTTAGTTTCTTCAAATAAATAGGGAATAAGTGATTCATGAGTCTGTTTTCGATCCCAGGGGCAACCAGCAGGTGATCTTAATTTTGTAATAATTTCCTTTAAATCAGAAAATGATTTCATTTTTAGCTCTTCAATTATTAAAAATGGTTTTGATGCTTTTTTATATAATTTTTTAATGGAATTAGCAAGTAATTACTGTATTTGATGATTTTATTAAAAGAGTTATTGATAAAACTTAAAAATATTAGAAATCATCCGAAATAATTAATAAAAGTTAATATAAAGGGGCGATCAGTCATGATGACCAAAATAAATTTTGCTACCTATAATGAAGTTGCCCGTGTTCGAAGTTTACTCAATCGGTTTATAAGACAAGCCACTACTGCAAAGACACAAATAGATAAAACTTATCTTTACACCCATCTTAAACAAATGGGCATAGGTAATAATATTGATATTCTTGCTTAAGTTTTTTAATTTGAAGAATTAATCCCTAAACCTTCACCATAGTCGTTCTGATTAACATCATTTGAGTAATAATTAACTAGTTGTTGATAGTAATAGAGAAGATCAGCTTCATTTTGATATTCTAAAGGATTTGTATTGATATTTCTTCTTATAAAATAATCATTTTCCAGTAAATGTCCTTCTTGGGTTATGGCACAAACTTCATTTTTTCTAATAAAATATTTATTGATAATTTTAGTTCTGATTTTTACTAAACCTTGAAATGATTTGATAACAGCTCCATTTTCCTGTCGAAAATATATTTCTCCTCCACTATTATTGAAAAGAATGTTACCGCCAAAAAAAGTTATTAAAATACGATTCTGCAAATTATCATAATTTTTTGAATAAACAATAACATAACCAGTTTTTAATAATAATTCTGAATTAAATTCGTCTTTTTTTAAACGAACTCGTTCAATAATTAAGTGGGACAACTGATTAACTGTGACAAAGGTCCCCTGATCTATTTCTAAGGAAATATGTGAATGTAATCCAGTAAATATCTCATTGCCTGTTACTAATACATCACCAACTTCTACTGTTTTCCAGGAACCATCTCGATTTTTTACATCAATATTACCTTTTACTTCCTGAACTTTAAAAATCAATTCTTGAGAGCAAAGAGAATTTGCTAAAATAATCAGTAACCCTAGAAATATCATTATTCTTTTCATATTTTATTTCCTAAATCCTATCAGCTCAAATAGTTTGCATTATTTAAGTTGAATAATCTGTTTCCTGTAGTCAACACTCACCTGTATTGATTATACCGCACTATTTTGTATATCCCAATAGTCCTTATATTTATCGGTTAGGGAAAGGATAATGTGTAGAGCCTCTTTGAAAAAGAAAAAACTCTCTTTGGTGTTTACCATTCACAAAAATTGGCTCCAATCATCATGCAGATAAACATTTTAATAGATTATTCTACATATATTTCTTTATCTGGATTCAGTATCAGTTCTCCATTAGATTCCATTTCTAAAATATACTTTACAAAATCCCGACGCCGTATATCAACTTCACTTTTTTTCACTTTTCCCAGATAGATAATTTCATCTTCTATGATTCTTCTCCTTTTTTTGGAAATACAAGAAAAAAAGATCATTTTTAAAGCATCAGTTGCCCCTTTTAAAATAAAGGCAATATCTTTATCTGGATACTCTTTTAATACTTTTTCAAACTCTTTCCTTGGGATATGGACGATATCGTTAAAAGTAAATATTTTATCTCTTAACTCAAAAGCTAAACCTGGATCGGATTTTTCAATTTCTGTTAAAATATTATTTGCCTGGTCAATATCAGATTGTTTCAGTATGTCGAGGAGTTTATTTTTTCCTGCTATTTTCAGTTTATTTTTCTTTATTAGTTCATTTGCATTTTTTCTTAATTTTTCTATGATCAATGATAAGGCATCAGAATTGATATCTATTTTAGATGACATATGTTTGACAATGTCAATGGATCGAGGTGGTTTTAATTGTGAAATCACTTCAGCAGCTTTTTGTGAAGAAAGCATGGTTAATATTGCGGCAATGATCATATTCCCTTCCTCTTTTAATAGTTCAATAATCTGTTCCGCTGGCAGAGACTCAATAATTTGAATACTATCGCTATTATTAATATTAATAGCTTTTATAAATAATTCGCTCCCTTGATTGGTACCAAATGCTTCTATAAGGAGATCCCGAACATACTCTTTGCCTCCTCGATATTTTGCTAAATTTTCCGGTGAATAATCCATTTCAGGAATTTTGCCAAAAGATTTTTCCACTTCCTCTACTTCAAATTGGGTAACCATTTCAATGGATAATATTTCATTTATTATTTTAAAGAGTTCTTCTTCAGTAAAATTGGTCACAATAGATGAAGCTTTTTCAATTCCATTTAGAACCAAATATATTGCAGATAGTTTACGGCGGGTTAATTTAGCAGGATTATTCTCTTTATTGAGGGTCTTTTGTAATGATTTTAACTGATTAACCTTACTAAAATTATTATTAGCAACCGGATTGCTAATTTTTTCAAATTGATATTTCTTTATTGTTTTCTGACTTATCTCATTAGTTGGTTGGTCATTTTTGGGCTGGGAATGATTTGTATGAGTGGAATGACTGTTTTTTTGATTATCTAATTTATTTTTTTTGTAAGTATTAAGAAAAAAGTTTTTATCACTCAATTTATTCCCCTCCTTCTATTTATTTCCCTGTACTCAAATTGACTTAACCAAAGGAAGTACAGGGAAACGATAACTTATAATGAATCTACATATTCTTGATAGGCTTTTTCATCCATTAATGTATCTAACTGTGCCGGATCACTTAATTTCATTTTAAAAATCCAACCTTTCCCATAAGGGTCCTCATTAACAGAAGCAGTTTGAGATTCATCTTCTAAAATTTCATTAAAAGCTGTTAATTCTCCTGAAACAGGTGCATATATTTGACTCACACTTTTTACTGATTCAATTTCTGCAACTTCTTCTTTTGTTTCAACTTGTTCTCCAATATCCCTGGTTAAGGATATGTAAACAATATCACCTAATTGTTTTTGAGCATAATCAGTGATACCTATGGTAACTTCTTCACCTTCCAGTAATACCCATTCATGCTCTTTTGTAAATTTCTTCCCCATCTTGTTTTCCTCCATTTTTCATAACAGAAAAAAATATTACATATCAGTAATTCTGTTACATTGTTTTATTTAATTATTTATTGTGCCTCTTTCAAAAATTAAGATTACTCTTTGGTATTTGCTAACACCGCTATTTATTTTAATTTAAATACCCATTACTAAGAAAATCAATTATCGATAAACCGCCTTGAATATTATAAACATGTTCATAGCCATGTCCTTTTAAGATTCTTTCCGCTAGATAACTTCTTAAACCTGTATGACTCAGTAAATATATTTCACGATTAACTGGTACTTCATTAAGCCTCTCTCTAAGTTCTTCTAAAGGTATAAAAAGTGCGTTTTCTAAATGTTTTTTCTGATACTCTGAAGTACTTCGTATATCTAATATAATTTTTTGTTTGTCATTAAAAACTTCAGCGGACTGGAAAGATAAAGATAAATCACTTTCATGATTTTCAAATATATTTCCAATTGTATTCAACGGATGATGTCTTGAAGATAATTCGGGTGAATACGCAAAATGAAGATTTTTTAGTTCATCTATTGGCAGCCCTGCTTTTATAAAGACTGATATACTATCCAGTAAGCGGATAATAGAATGGTCTTCACTAAAAATTTGAATCCCTAGTATCTTTTTTTCTTGATTATAGAGTACTTTTAGAAAGATCGGTTTTGATCCGTTTATATATCTTTCTTTTGAACCACTATTATAATACATTTTTTGATAAGCTATTTTATTTGACTTTAATACTGATTCTGAAAATCCCACTTTACCAAGAATGGCATTCTTCAAATTTAGTATTTTTGGATTATTGGTATCAGCTTTTGATTCTTTTTGAAAAAGTATAGAATCAGCAAGCTCTCTTGCTCTTAATTGGGTATAAGCAAAATGAGGTATCTCTGCTAATTCATTTGCCGCTCCACCTACAGAAAAAATATCAGTTGAAGTAGTTTCAAATTGTTGATTAATTTCAATTTGCTCTAAATCATTTATTTTAATTTGAGATTTTGAGGCTAATTTACTATTAACTTTTATATTATCCATATACACAATGAATTGTGTGGTAATTCCCTCTTTATCTGTAATAACTTCATATATGCTCTTGGCATCATTAATTCTGATTTTTTTTACTGGTGATTTTAAGTAAAATCGTACCCCTTGTTTAGAAAGGTCTTCTATGATCCTTAAACTAAAGTCATTATCAAAATCAGAAATACAGAATTCAGTTTCCGAAAGGACAGAAACCTCATATCCATTTCTCAAAAAACAATCAGCCATTTTGAGTGAATAACAATTTAATCCAACAATTAATAGCTTTTTAGCTGAAGATAATTTAATATACTCTTTAATTTTTACAGCATCATCCAGATTGTTTAGAGGAAAAAAATTAACTGCTTGATTTCTAAATATTTTATGTGGATAAAATGAAAAACCTGTTGCAAAAATGAGTTTATCATACTCCATCTCAACAACTGCCTTTGTGTTGAGATTTTTAACACTGAGATTTTTAGTATCTTTATTAATAGCAACAGCTTCATGATTAGCTAAAATCCTCATATTATAAACACTGGTTAATTTTTCTTCTAACCCAAAAGAGTAGCTCTCGATTTTTTTATTCATATTGCTAAGGTAATAGCAGAGAGCTGGTTTATTCATAAATAATTCTTTGCTTCTCTCAATGATGACGATTTCTAATGACTCATTCAGTCTTCTTAATCGGGCCGCTGTAGTTATGCCTGCAACTGAACCACCGATAATTATTACTTTCATTATAGTATTAGACCTCTGTTGATGTTCGATTTGTTAATGCAGATTTAATCAGATTTGATATGACCATTTACTTTCTACAAGAATTTTTAAAAATTATGCCATAAGTTATTTAAAAATGCAATATGAAATTTGAGTTTTCTCTTAAACAATTCAGATCCACTGAGTTAATATTTAAATGCAGACCCTCCGATAAATTCTCGAATAATTGAGGTAGGCGGAACATTATCAGCAGGTATGGGTAAAAAATAATTAAGAAACATTAATAATCGAATTGCTTCGGAATATTCTGGTTGATTAGGTTTTATCTCGACTAAAATTCGTTGTGCATAGGGCTTTAAAATCGCCAGTTCATAATCTAATGCAGAATTAAAGTAACCATCTGCTTCGTTTTGAAAGGGAAAAATGTATTTCTCTTCTCCCTCCCGTACATCCGACCACATCTGGATTGTACGTGTAGCAGAATGTCCTCTGTATTTATGATCCCTTACCATACGGCGGATGATGCGGTTATCAGTTGTAGGAATCCGGTTGTTATCATCAATATTCATCTGAGTCAAAGCTGAAATATAGATTTTATATTTTTGTTTAGCAGGTATAGAATAAGTTAGTTTTTCATTTAAGCCATGAATTCCTTCAATAATAATGATTTCTTCATCTGATATGGTCGTTTTGTCATCAGCAATTGAAGATTTTCCTGTATAAAAACTATAATTTGCTAATTGGACAACTTTTCCATTAAAGAGTTCTTGTAAATGTTGATTAAAGAGTTCTGTATTGATAGAATCAATGGATTCAAAATTGGGTTTCCCATTGATATCTAAAGGTTGTTGAGAAATATCTTTGAAATAACGATCAACAGAAATGGTTACAGGTTTTAATCCCAAAGCCTTTAATTGAATAGCCAGACGTTTGGAAAAAGTAGTTTTGCCTGATGAAGAAGGACCGGCAATGGTAATAAGTTTTATCTCTTTTTTACGTTGATTTATTTCATTAGCTAAATTAGCTATTTTTTTTTCATGTAGTGCTTCTGCTACACTGATAAATTCTTTAATATTTTTATTGATTATAATATCATTTAATGAACCAACATTATCAACTTTTAATACTTTTCCCCAATTTTTATATTCCCGATAAACTTCAAATATCTTTTTTTGGGGATGAAAAGGGGCTGCTTTGGATATTTCTGATTTTCTGGGAAATTGTAGAATAAAACCAGGTTTATAATAAATAATTTGAAAAACATCCAATAAATTCGTATTTAATGCTAAGGCTCCTTCGAATAATTGGAAAAAATCATCACATTTATAAATAGAAACTTTTGATCGGTTTAAGCTGGCTAATAATTTATATTTATCGTCTCGCTTTTTTAATTTAAAATGCTCACAGGCTTCTATATAACTTATTTTAGCCCTTTTAATTGGTTTGTTTTGTTTCACTTCAGCTCTCATGGCCGCGTCGATTGTTTGAACGATTTCTTCATTGATTTTCACCCCTTCTAAATCAAAATAATAACCAGGTCCTAAAGAATGTCCAATGATTAATCGAGAATCAGGGTATAGCTGGCTCACTACTTTAGAGAGGAGAAAAGAAAGACTTCTTCGGTATACCTGCATTCCATGATGATGCTCAATTGTGAGAAATTCCACCTGTGAATTGACTTCTAAAACATAGGAAGTTGAAGTAATTTCATTATTGACTTTTGCTGCAATATATTTATTTTGGTCATCCGTATGTATTAGTTCAGATATACGGGTTCGATAATCTACCAGTCTTTGTTCATGATAATTACTAATTTCCACATTAATCGTTTTACTCATAAAATAATACTCCAAAAAAGTTTAAAAATCAGAATTCAATATTTCATTTGCTTTATTGACAATGACATTGGGATCAATAGGTTTTACAATATAGCTTTTCACTCCATATTGCATAGTTTTTACAACAGTTTCTTTTTTTGACAATGCTGAAAAAATAATAATTGGAATTTGATGATTTAAAGATTTTAATTTATCCATCACATCAAATCCACTCATTTCCGGCATCATTAAGTCTAAAAAAATTAAATCAGGTACTTCTTCGGAAAGGCTTTCAATGAAAGTTGTTCCTTTATTAAATACTCTACGTTGACAATTCATGGTTGATAAAACAGTATCGACTAGTTCTAAAATTAATTCATCATCATCAATAATTGCTATATAGACCTTTTTTTCAACTTTTAAGAATTTATTATCCTGATCCTGTACAATATCCAGATCACCACTGGCAGTTTTATCCCTTGTAGAAACTAAATTTTCTACATTGATTTGCCCCAAACTGTCCATTGCTAAGCTGATATCTGGTAATACTTCTATTTTTTGATATTTATCCTGTTTTTCAATGATTTGTTTTATTTCAGGACTAACCGTTAGTATTTTAAAAGCCTGATAAGGTGTTTCAGTTGATTGTTGGATATTATCAATAAGGTTGTAGAACTTGTTAATATCAGATTGAGTAAGAGTAATATCATTCATCATCAAAAGAACTTTAATGCTTTTTCTTTTATACATGGATTTTAGTTCTAAAATTTTATATTTTAAAGAAGCAATCTTTTCTTTGTTTAATCCCAGTCCAACTTCAATAAACATAATATCATCATTGATATGAACATCCAGTATACAGGGGGAATTATCAATTTCAATGGACTGGTTCAAAATTTCTCCAATCGTGTTTAAAAAGGTATCGATTTTAATTGGTTTGGAAAATATTTTAGTGACCTTACTTTTTGCAGCATTAATAACTGCTTTCATATCTACTTCAGCGGCCAACATAATAATTGGAACATCAACAACTGTTTTTGAGTTCTTCTTTTCCTGGAAAAAGTCTACTTTATCAGTTTTGACTGCTAACATATAATCCAGTATAATCAGTTCAGGAACGATGTTTTTCATTTTGATTGAACCATCAAATTCATTAATGGCAATGATTACTTCAAAACCATATTGTTCCAACTCCTCTTTAAGAAACTTACGCATTAGTTCTGATTGTTCTATAACAAGAATTTTATCTTTACCCACACTGATCACCCCATATTTCAAATTAATATATACATGAGGTTCTTGCAAAAGTGCAGTGAATTATGGTAAAAATAAATTTCCTTGCTAATAGAGATGTAAGAATCTCATTTTTTAGCATTTTTGCAAAAGCCTCTCATTATTTTATATTTTACTCAATTTTCATATTATGCATAACATAATTAATGACTTTTTCAATATTTTTACTATCAATGGGTTTTGTCATAAAATAATCTGCCCCAAGTTCTAAAATATAGTTTTTTGTTTTTTCTGTTGAATCTGCTGTTAATGCAACAATAAAGGGACGATAAAAAAGGTTTTCAATTTGTACTAATTTTAAAGTCTCAAAACCATCTAATACCGGCATCTGCATATCTAAAAAAAGAATATGAAAGCACTCTTTTTTCATTATGTCAATGGCTTGTTGGCCATTATCCACAATAAAACAATCTAAGCCCATTTTTTTCAAAAAAGCAGAAAGTAACTGCTGATTTTCAGGAGTATCATCGGCAATTAAAATTCTGGTTGTACATTTATTTTTTTCACCGATTTCTTCTACATTTACCATTTCTTCAGGCATATTATCCAAATACTTTTTAGGAATTTGCTTTACAACATCCACTGCCTGTTCTATTAAGCTTTGTACAGCCTGTTTTGAATAATCATCTAATCTCACTAAATCATCAATTTTGATAAATAAGTCATATATTTCAGTAAAGCCGTAACTACCAGAAAATCCTTTAATTTTATGAGCATGCCGTCTAATATCATCCTGATTTTGCTTTTCAAATGCATTCACCAATTCATATATTCTGTAAGGTAATTTTCGAATTGCTTTTAAAGATAGGTTCTTCATTGTTTCATTCTGACCTAATTTTTCTAACCAATCTCTGATTAATGTTTCATCTTCTAAGTCTTCAGCTTCCTCAATAACTTCTTCAACTTCTATCATTTCACTATCTTCAATTTCTTCAAAAGGTTTCTCAGAGAGATTTATTTCGGTTAAAGGGACAGCAATTGTTATTGTGGTACCCACATCTATCTGACTATTCACCTTTATTGTGCCATTCATTAATTTAACCAGATTGTTGGTAATAGTTAAACCTAAACCAGTTCCACCATATTTCCTGGTTGTATCAAGATTTACTTGTTCAAAAGGATTAAATATATGGTCTAATTTATCTTTCGGTATGCCAATTCCAGTATCAGAGATCTCAACTTGTAGCTGATTATCTAAATAAGTATAAGATATGGAAACAGTTCCTTCAGAATGTGTAAATTTCATAGCATTCGACAAAATATTAATCACAATTTGGGTAAACCGCAATTCATCTCCATGAACAACGGTTGGTAAATCTGCATGAACAAACTCATTGAATTCAATTCCTTTTTCTTTTGCTTGTAAATAAAAAACATCATAAATATGGTCTAAAGTATTTTTTAAAATAAAATTTAGAGGATCCAGTTTGATTTTACCAGATTCTAATTTTGAGTAATCCAAAATATCATTTACAATATTTAGTAGATACTTACTAGAACTTTTAATGATATTGAGATCTTTTAATTTATTTTTTTTCTCCTCATTATCAATTAGTAAAGATGTATACCCTAATATAGAATTTAATGGTGATCTGAGTTCATGTACGATGTTTGATACAAAAGCCATTTTACCATCTTCTGATTCAGCTTTCAGTGTTTCTTCTTTTTTCCGTTGCAGGCTGCGAATAGAAGTTAAAAGCTGATATTCAAAATCTTCATTATTTTCCATTAACAAATAATCTGCTCCACTTTTAATAATTTCAATAATGATATTGATATTTTTTTTATTGGAACAAAAAATAGTTGGTTTATGGATTTTTAAAATTTCTTTGTAGTTCAACTCCTCTTTTTTATAAAATCCAGTAATGATGATATCCACTTTGTGGTGGGCAAGGTACTCTATGAAATCATTTATTTTTGAAAAAATTAAAATATTAGTATTTTGATAAGCCTCTTCAATTAAGGAGATGATTTTAGCTTGTTTTTTTTGAAACAGTAAGACAATGGTTAATTTGCTTTTTTTCATCTAGCAGCCTAAAAACAGTATTTTTACAAACACCCAAGAGTTTTTACATTTTTTATAGAGCCTCTTTTAAATAATTATAGTATAAATAAAAGAGTTATAGAAAAAACTTTTGATTTTTTCTGGTTTTTTTTATAAGAATTAGCGATTTTTGCTATTTTTTGAATAACTTTTTAAAATACTCTAATTATTAGCAGCAAATAATAAATATACTAAAAAAAGTTGACATATTTATTAAAGTTTTGTTAATATTAGCTCAAATTATTCGTGGAGGTAATAGATGATCCAAAAAAAATTAAA
>JAKSBL010000243.1 GCA_022361115.1 Spirochaetota bacterium
GGCTCATCTTTTTTTATATACAGGTATAGGGTAAATTTTTCTCTGTTTTTTAAGCAAAATCAACCAGATAAATTTCAAACCTAACATGAAATTAGCATAAACCACGAAGTTACTACTAATGAATACTTACAGAGTAACTTCGTGGTTAAAAACGATATTATAGCTACCAATCATTTATTTTTGTTTAATTTTCAATCTACCGGACACAGTTTTTACCTTTATTAAGTAATCTCCTGAACCAACTTGTCCTTTAAATCCTTTTTTCTGATTATGGCTACTCACTGTAAAGGAAAAATCACTATCAAAATTTCCAGAAACTGAAGAAAAATCTACTTCAAATTCAGCTTGAGCTGGTATTTCCAAAATGCAATTTCCAGAAGTTGTATCTAGATTAATATTATCTTTCAAAGACAATAATTCTGCTCTGATACTTCCTGAAACAGAGTAAACCTCTATTTCTCCTTCTACTTCTCCTAAATCAGATGTTCCTGAGGTAGTACTGACAATCAGTCTTTGAACAGACAGAGAATCTAATTTAATATCACCTGAAGTTGTATCCATATCTGCTCTTATGGCTTGCATCTGATCGCCAAGTATTTTCCCTGATACAGAGCTGATATTTAATGATTCACTTTTTAGACTGCCTAAATTCTGATCTCCGGAAACTGATTTTATGACTAATGATTTCCAATTTTTAACCGGCAAATAGACATCTAATTGGGTATGACTAGTAATATTAAAAATAAAAAAACCAGTATTCCTGTAATGCTTAATTTTAATTTTTAATGTTTTTCCTGATTGAACCAATTGCAAGTCTGGTTTTTTTCCACCCGTCATAAAACCATGAAAATGAATTTTAATTTGGTTATCAGTGGCAGGTAAAATATTTATTTCTGAATCAATCGTTTTTATGGAGAGATGCTCAAATTGGTCAGCAGCAAACTGTTCTTTTTCATCTATATTGTATTCTTTATGTTCTTTTTTTCCAACAGCCATTTCCATTGCCAAACCAATACCACCAATTAAAAGGGAAGCAATCATAACGAGTAATAATATTAGTACAATCTTTTTCAGATTTTTCATAATCCAGTTCATATTATCTCCTTTATATTAAGATTTCTTTTGCATGATAATATCTAGATTCCATTTCAGATATTTTATAATGACCTTATAGACATAAACTGCTACATAACAATTCCCTATTGTAAAAAGAATACCAAAGGCTGTAAGAAAGACCGAAAAAGCTAAAGCTGAGACGGGATTCATACCAATGCTGATTATTGGAAAAAAAGGTGAAAGCAGTATTGCAAAAAAGGCAAATATTCCACCAGCAGTCAAACTGACAGATGTAGTAAATAAGGCTACAAGGATGGCAATAATAGTAATAAATAACCATAATACAAATACCAGGTTAAAAAAACCAAGTCCAGCAGTAGCTAATACTGCCTTAAATATATTGGCTGCAGACATGTTATGTTCTGCATGGTTAATTCGGTAAGTAACAAAATATTGTCTGGCTATGTCTTTTACATCCCCAAATTTCCGACAAATTTCTTCCTCTGTTTGACCATTTTCCAGACCGATTCGAAAATGTTCTTCATAATCATAAAGTATTTCATTAATCTCTGCTTCAGGTAAACCTCGCAATTCAGAACGTAAGGCAGTAATAAATTCATTCCTGTTCATTTTCTCCCTCCTTTATAATCTCATTTACCCCTTTTACAAAGCGGTACCATTCATCGGTTAATGCAATTTTAGTTTCTTTTCCTAAATCAGTTAAGTGATAATACTTACGAGGGGGACCTTCCTGGGATTCTTCCAAATAGGTAGTAAAATACCCATCATCTTTTAACCTCTTTAATAAAGGATAAATCGTTCCTTCAGAGATGGATATTTTCTGAGAAATAGAATGTACTAATTCATAGCCATAACAATCTTTCATAAAAAGCATAGATAAAACACATAATTCCAATACCCCTTTTTTAAACTGAATATTCATATTCACTCCTTTCTTTCAAATTTTTATATATTTGCAAAAAATGCTAAAAAATGAGGTTCTTGCATCTCTATTAACAAATAAACTCACTTTTACCATAGTTCGTTGCATTATTGCAAGAACCTCAATAGATGTTTAATTGATCCTAAACGATTAAAACCTAACTATAGTATAACACACATTACCTTTTATTACAAGGTACCATGCAATATTTTTATAATGTTA
>JAKSBL010000553.1 GCA_022361115.1 Spirochaetota bacterium
GATTTAGTCAAAGAAGAACTCGTTAAATTAGAGGACTATAGAAAAAGTTTTGCAGAAAAGTATCAGCAAAGTGTCGTTAATAATATTCGTAACTTTAATCTCATGAAATATTACCAGAATATTGAAGCAGACATTCACCATTCTGACCGTATTTCCATCATTGAAGGCTGGGTAGAAAGAAAAAAAGTCAAAGCATTAAAAACAGGCCTTGAAGAAAAAATGGCTGGTACCTTTTCTTTAGTGGTATATACTCCAGAAGAACTAGATGAAGTGCAAAATGGCACTCTGACTGTTCCTGTTGTATTGGACAATCTCAAGTTTTTCAAGCCATTTGAGGAAATTGTTTTTAATTATGGAGCACCGAAGTATGGCTCAATTGATCCGACTATGTATCTTGCTATCTCCTTTCTCACCCTTTTTGGATTGATGTTTGGAGATATGGGCCAGGGTTTGGTGATTCTCCTTGGTGGATTGATTTTAAAGGCAATGGTCAAACCAGGGATACTAAAAAAAGCAGGTTCGATATTGATAGCAGTTGGATTCACTTCCATGATTTTTGGTTATCTGTATGGTGCAGCTTTCTGTTTCGAACATCATGAACTGGAAGGGCTGCTGACCCCGATCAATCAAGCTCTTTGGGGAATTGACCGTCCCTTTATATTAGACACAACTATTGACAATATTCTCAATCTGTTTATTCTAACCGTTGGATATGGCTGGTGTATCAATCTTTTAGGTATGCTGATTAATATAGGAAACCATATTTTAAATAAAAAATACTGGGAAGCAGTTTTTAAGCACAATGGTTTATTAACCTTTTTAGTTTTTTTCTCAGTTGGCATTATTGCTATCCAGGGAATAGTGCTGAATATACAAATCAGCAGTTTTTTCTTTATTATTATTGCAGTTGCACTTGTTTTAATTTTTCTTCATGAACCAATCTTAGCAATCTTACATAAAGAAAAACATTTATTTCACCAAAGTATAGGTTTATGGTTTTTATCAGCTATTGTAGAAGTTTTTGAAGTCATTTTACAACTCTTTACTAATAACTTGAGTTTTATCCGGGTTGGGGCTTTTGCCTTTGCTCATGCCTTACTCAGTTCTGTTGTATTGATCCTGGCCCGTATCCTGGGGGGAGGTCTCTTTACCCCAGCCGGTATTCTCATAATCATTATTGGAAATGCATTTATCATTATCTTAGAAGGGATGATCGTCAGCATACAAACCATCCGCTTAAATTATTATGAATTTTTTTCCAAGTTTTTCACTGAACAGGGCAAAAGATTTAACCCTTTCAAAATAGAAAAAATTGTTTCTTAAGGAGTCTTGATGAAAAAATGGATAATTATTATTTTCTTATTTAACTTTACTTTTTTTATGAGTACAGCACTCTTTGCTAGTAATGAGACCGCTCAAAGCACTGAGAATCAAATTGAAAAAAGTGATAGTTCAGCTAAACTGGCTAAATACTTTGCTGCAGCTATTGCTATTGGAGCTGCAACTTTGAGTTCTGGTATAGCCATCGGCCGTATTGGTTCTGCAGCCATGGGAGCCATCAGTGAACGTCCCGAAGCAGGTGGCCCAGCTTTGATCTTAGCAGCTTTGGCAGAAGGTGTATCTCTTTGGGGTTTTTTAATTGCTTTTTTTATACTCAATAGTTAAGGATCAGTATGACATTTTATGTGTTAGGAGATGAAGATGTCGTAATCGGCTTTCAATTTGCTGGTATACATGGTAAAGTTATTGAAGATCAGCAAGAAGCTTTAACAGAATTTGAGAATTGCATTCATGGCAGTTATGGAGATTTAGGTGTTTTATTAATCACAGAAAAAATAGCCATTCTTCTTGAAGAAGAGATCACCCATTGGCAACTCACAGGTGGTTTTCCTTTAATCGTTGAAATACCTGATCTGGATGGCCATATGGAAGAGAAAAAAACCTTGTTACAACTCATACGAGAAGCCATTGGTTTGTCAGTATAATTATAAAGGAATGGTATAAATGGAAGTCATTCAAGCAGATGATAAATTAAAAGCAGAAATTCTGAATGATGCAACAAAAAAAGCAGATCGTATTTTAAAAAAGGCTCAAAAAGAGGCTGATGGGCTTATAAAGGAGATGAATACCCAATTTCAACAATATGAAACTGAAGCCCAGGAGAGACTGGAACAACAAATTCAACAAAAAAAATCTACCCTATTCTCAACCATCGACCTGGATGCTAATAAAAAAAATATTCTCTTCCTTGAAGATCAAATTAATCAGGTTTTTCAGGAAGTACAGAATAAAATTAAAAAACAATATTCATATCAGAATTTAATGATCACTCTACTGAAAAAAGCAGTAAAAAGCCTTGAATCACCTCCCTATACTTTTGAAATAGGAATAAATGAGTCTCTTAGTGAATCAGACTTATCAAAAGTGTTGACTAAGAAACAGATTAAGTTCATTAAAAAAGGAACTTTCAAAGAAGGATATAAAATTTTTGCCGGCAATGAAAAAAATTTTATTTATCTCTCTTTGTCATACTTTTTTCAACAGATCAAAAATCAATATAAATTGAAAATTTTGCAAATACTAAAGGAAAAAAATTGAATCAGCAAGATGTCACTGGAAAAATTATCGCCATTAATGGACCTATTATAAAAGCAACTGGCATGGGCAATGCTGGTATGTATGATCAAGTTTTTGTTGGAGCCAAACAACTGATTGGAGAAATCATTAAACTGGATGAAGAAATTGCCACTATCCAGGTCTATGAAGAAAACTCCATGATGAATATTGAAGAACCTGTGATCTCCTACAACAGGCCGTTATCAGCTTATTTAGGTCCAGGATTGTTAACAGGCATATTTGATGGAATTCAACGTCCTTTACAGGAACTGGCACAACAGGCTGGAGACTATTTGCTGCCTGGTGTTAAAGCTGATGCTTTAAATTTAAAAAAGAAATGGCTTTTTATACCAACCATTGAAAAAGGTCAACAAATAAAAGGGGGGAATAAAATTGGCTATGTTGATGAGACAGAATTAATACGCCATTATATCATGGTTCCTCCTCATATCAAAGCAACAACCATAACAGAAATTGCATCTCAAGGTGAATATACTATTAGTGAACCGATTTGCCAACTTCAGTCTGGTGAAGAAATAAAAATGGCCCATTACTGGCCGGTTCGCAAAGGAAGACCTTATCTAAAAAGATTAAAAAATAACCAGCCACTGGTAACAGGACAACGAGTTATTGATATGTTTTTTCCTTTAGCAAAGGGGGGAACAGCAGCTATTCCAGGAGGATTTGGGACTGGTAAAACCATGACTCAGCATGCTTTGGCAAAATGGGCGAATGCCGATATTATCGTTTACATTGGCTGTGGTGAACGTGGTAATGAGATGACTGATGTTCTGAATGAATTCCCCGAATTAATTGATCCTAAATCAGGCCAGCCTTTAATGAAAAGGACAATCCTTATTGCCAACACATCCAATATGCCTGTAGCAGCTCGTGAAGTTTCGATTTATACAGGAGTGACCATTGCTGAGTATTTTCGGGACATGGGATATCATATTGCTATTATGGCTGATTCAACTTCCCGCTGGGCTGAAGCTTTAAGGGAACTTTCCGGCCGTTTGGAAGAGATGCCTGCTGAAGAGGGCTTTCCAGCTTACTTACCTACCCGTTTAGCCGAATTTTATGAAAGAGCGGGGCTCATCGAGTCTTTTAATGAAGAAGAAGGGTCTGTCTCCATCATTGGAGCAGTTTCTCCTCCTGGGGGAGATTTTTCAGAACCAGTGACGCAACATACTAAGCGCTTTATTCGCTGTTTTTGGGCTTTGGATAAAAGTCTGGCAAATGCCAGACATTACCCTGCCATATCCTGGTTAGCCTCTTATTCTGAGTATCGAGATGAAACCCAGGATTATTGGTCGGCAATTGATTCTGAAATACCTGTTATCCGCAATGAAATTCTTGCTTTATTAAAAAAAGAGGAGCGATTAGCACAAATTGTAAAACTAGTCGGCCCTGATTCCCTGCCGGATAATCAAAAACTCATTATGTTAATTGCGGATATAGTAAAAAAAGGGTATTTACAGCAAAATTCCTTTGATGAAATTGATATGTTTTCAAATCCCAAAAAGCAAGTTTTACTGTTAAAAGCTATCCTGCGTTTCTACCAATATTCCAGTAAAGTGATTGACCGAGGAGCTCCTTTAATTAAAATCAGAGAATTAGGAGTTATAGAGGAAATCAATCGTTTAAAATCAACTATTCCCAATGAAGAGACAGAAAAACTAGAAACCTTTATCTACCAATTAAAAGAAAAATTTACTGAACTCGATAAGGTCTATCATTAAGTCTGAATTCTTCCGGCTGCTCTATCCTCTTGAATTGCAGCTTTTATTTTCTTTCTTAATACAATAAAAGAAATAATCAGTAATGGAATATTTAGCAGTGGGAAAATCACAGAATAGCCACTAATAAATAAGAGAAAATTATAAAGCCCATGAATAAAGATACCAATCATTAACCCTTTTTGAAACATCGCTCTTCTTTGCTCCGGGGTTTCGCAAAATTTTGCCTTACCAAAGTAATATCCCATAATTCCAGAACAAAAAGCATGAAGAGGAACTGAAGAAAATGCTCGAAGTATGGCAACAGACATACCACCTTCTGCAACATACATAATATTTTCAAAACATGCAAAGCCAAGACTGGCAACAATTGTATAAACAATCCCATCCATTACTTCATCAAAGGCTTTTTTATGATAAGCAAAAATCCTCACAGTGACCATCTTAAAAAACTCTTCACTAAAACCTGCGACAATAAAGGCATGAAAAAAGTGATAAAATAATGGATATTGAGTAAACCCCTGCCCAAAAAGAGTTAGGCCCAATTCCAGGATAATTACTGGAATCACACTCACTATGCCCATAAAAAAAACCAAAGTGATCAGGCCTTTTGGTTCTGGTTTTGCCCGATCTTGCCTGTAAAAATACCATAATAAAAACAATGCTGGAACTACAGCCATTATTAATGGTAAAATCCTGATCATACTCTGCTCCTGGATTTGGGCAATTCTATAAATCACTCAAAGAGATTTTATTATCCTTCAATAAGTCTTCAATATACACCGGTTTGCCTGATTGGACCGATTCTTCAGCTGCAATGCCCACAACCACTGACCAAAAACCTTCAGTCGGAGTTGCTGTGCTGGTTTTTTGACCTTCAATATTGTCAATCAGTTTTATATGTTCAATAAAAGTTGCGCCATTATGCCCGGTCATTTCAACTAAATCAGGATAATGAGGAGTGATCCTTCTTCCCGGCTTGTCTTCTCCTCGCATAATCTCTATATTAGATTTCATCCGGTTACCTGGCATAAAATCCTCTTTTTCTGAAGCGATCAGATGCCCCTGGTTTCCACAAACAATAAGTTGTTCAAAAAACATAGGAGAAAACATGGATAGATTAAAACTACCTCTGATCTCATTTTCATAATCAATACAAACAAAAGCATTATCGATAATATCTGATTTTTCATTTTGGTATTGAAATTTTTTAAAATTAATTGCCTGACTGCCAGTTGCATAAACTTTTTGTGGTTTAGATTTGGCAATGTGATTGATTAAATCAAAATAGTGACAGCATTTCTCAACCAGAGACCCGCCTGAATATTTTGAAAACTTATTCCATTGATTGACTTTATCTAAAAAAGGAATTCGGTGCTCTAATAAAGAAATGGTTTTTATGTCCCCAACTGATTGTCTTTCTAAAGTTTCATGGATCGCTTCATGATAGATTGCTTTGTAGCGATATTGTAATCCAATCTGTAGAAGAGCATCATAATTTTTTGCTATTTGAACTATTTCAAATGCATCTTGTAAGGTAGTTGCCATAGGTTTTTCTAAAAAAATATGCTTACCCGATTTGACTGCTTCTTTTAAAACATCCAGGTGAGTAAAGTTAGGAGTACAAATCAATAAGATATCTGCATCTGGATCTTGACAGGCTTCTTTTAGAGATTGAAAAACCTTAGGCTCTTTTCCTGGTAAAAATTTAGCAAATTCCTGTTTAGCAGTAGCAATGCTTCCTGGATTAGGATCATACAAGCCATTGATCATCGCCCTTCCTTCCAGGATCGTAATCCGTAAGTGTTCCTGGCCAATCATTCCAGCCCCAATTAGGTTAGCTCGGTATTTTGGTTGAGGCAATTTCTGTAAGTATCTATCTTCTGTTGGTAGATAATTAAAATTAGGATTGATAGAGAGAAACCGACTCTGAAATTCATTATTATTTTTCATAAATGCTCCTAAAAAATGAGTTAGAAATAGATTATAGAAATCAAAAAAAGATACTATTTATTCTATTGACTTCGAATGAACAACATTCTTAATCTCTTTAATACTAACAAAAATACCCTGTAATCTTTTCTTATCATCTACAGGTATTTTAACGATCATATCCCCCTTTCCCAGTAAGGATTCTGAACCGTTTTCATCCAGCACAATTCGAGAATCAACTTTTGAAGAGGTTTTAAAAGCTACACGGGAAGGAAAATTAGCTTTAATCAATCCATCAATAATATCAGCAGATGGTCGTTGAGTTGCTATAACAACATGAATTCCCACAGCTCTTGACTTTTGAGCAATTCGAATTATTGATTTTTTAATTTGTCCGCTTTTATCCTGCATCACTAAATCAGCAAACTCATCAATAATAATAAAGAGAAAAGGCATAATATCAATATCAGTTAGTTCTTCTTGTTCAGTCTGTTCATTGTATTCAAAAATATTTCTTACCCCTGCCTGAGTGATCCGTTGATACCGGGTATCCATCAGCTGTTCTGCTTCAATAAGAATTTTACGGGCATCTTCACTTTCGGTGATAATAGGATGAGCTAATTGGCTAAGTTTTTTATAGGGAGTAAATTCAACATGCTTGGGATCAATTAACAAAATGTTAACTGGTATTTTTGATGATACAGCAATCAGATTGATAATAATACTATTCAGAAAAACAGACTTACCAGAACCTGTAGTCCCTCCAACCAGCAAATGGGGAAAAGCTGTTGCATCACACCAGTAACCTTGTCCATCAGGAGCAATTCCCATCAGCATTGGTACTTTTTCCTGCCGGTTTTGTATTTCATTAAAATAGGTCTTCAGTCCAAGGGTATCTGGGTTATCCCTGCCAATATAAATTCCAAATTTTGAAGTTCCAGCAATGGGGATCTCAAAATTGACTTTCATTCCTCCCAAACGGTAGGAAAGTTCATTTTCAAACTTTTCAATCTCTTTCAATTGAATATTTTCCGGAAAGTCATACTCAAAGCGAAAAAGTCGCGGCCCTATAGTCATTCCAGACTGATTAAGAATAATCCCTTGACTGGAAAATGTATTTTCAATCTTTTTGCTCAATGATTCAAACTCTTCAGAATTGACTTCATTTTTTACAGTAGAGGCCAGGGCTTCAAAATTAAAATCAAAAGCCAGTTTACGGCTGTCAAATTCTTTGATATTAATGGTATTAAAATCCACATCAATGTAGGCTTGTTTTAAATGAGGATCCTCATCCGGTTCAGTAGAAACTTCTGCAACTGTAGATTGGTCCACCAGATCAACTTCAGCTTTTTGAAAACCATTTTTCTCTTCCTCATTTTTTTTGATCTGATCATTCTCTTTTTTTAACTGTTTTTTTTCATATGCAAGTTGCCGTTTTTCTTCTTTGAGTTTCTGTAACTGCTGTTGCTGCCGACTGTTTCTTCGTCTCCGATTCGGCTGCATTAATTTTGAAAAAATTTGAGTTAACATAAAAAAGAAACGTTTAAAATTTTTCCCAAATCGTTTTAATAAAATTTTCCAATTTGATTTATTAAGAAAAAGATAATAGGTTATACCAGACCAGATAAAAAACAGGCTGATAAAAGCAAATCCCCCAATTTTTTTTAAATAATTGGCAAAAATATGTGCAACAACACCTGGCTGAATACTATTAGGCAAAATAATAAACGATACATAATTGACTACATAAATCAATAATGCCAGTTCACCTAATCCCCAAATTAATACTACCCTTTTTCTTTTAATTCTCTGGGTTTCTTTTTTACTAAAAAATGTATAGCCCAAAAGATAAAAGAAAAATGGGGTTAATAATCCAGCCCAGCCTAATAAATAGTAAACCAGATAATTAAAAAATTTAAAAGGCCAGTTCAGGTCTGCAATAATTAAATTTAACAATGAGCGATTGGAAAAATCCAGATAAAAAACCGGAAAAACAGTCACCCTTAAACGGGCAAAATTGATGATTTGAATGGTAGCAAGTATAAATAAAATAGTTCCGATTATCTGTTTTTTCTGTACTTTAGTCATAATTATCCTGAATTGATAGGAAAAAAATTAATTTTTTACTGGAATTAGTAAATAGGTAAACTAATTATACCAGAAAACATTAGATAATCAACCGTTTTGTTCACTACTTTTAATGAATCATACGATTGCCAGCCATACATGATCCGGCATTCATTACCATTTTTTAAACTAATAGAATAGAGACTGGAAATTACTGGCTTGTTCAAAAGAGGAGGACTGGTTTTTATTGGCTTTCCTTTGGTATTTTCAATAAGCGATATGAGTGGGTGTTTCGGTTTTTTAAGACCTGCCAATTCATGGATCTGTGAGATAGATTCAATTCGTAGAAAACTGCTCATCTAATACTAATCTCCTCTCATTACTTGTCATTCTTGATCAAAGTATACTGCAATACAGAGAACGAGTAAATAAACATTCTACTGAAAGTTGAATACATTTTACTGAAAAGATAAAAAATAAGCTGCCATCATAACTTAAAAAGAGTACCCATTGGGGATTTTTGGATACTTTCAAAATTTAAATATTAAGAATGAACAGAGTCCCGGCCTGACTGCGACCCGAAACCTATACGGAGCACCTTTTGTTTACAAACATCTGCACATTCTCCGCAATAAATACATTCATAATCTACTAGCTGACCGGTTTGTACCATTTTCATTACATCCAGGCTCATAGGGCAGATATCATTACATTTCTGACAAGCAACACACCTCCCTTTGTTCGCCCGTAATTGAATTTGAGGTAAATGTAATATTTCTCCTACTTTACGGCCAAGCATCATGAAAGGAGCCATCCAGCAAATGTAATGACAATTTGCCCTTTTTCCAGTAATCATTGCCATAAAAACCAGCAATCCTCCAATTCCATAATAAAGAATATACATCCAAGATTCAGCAATGGAAATACCATAAGTGGTTCCATAAAAAAAATCGATTTTTTTTATTCCGCCTGCCTGAACGAGCATAAATAGAATAAAACCCAGCCAGGGTAGCCAGATGAACCATTTTATCCAGTTTAATTTTCCGCCTTTTACTTTTCTGGGATTTACATAGGAGCACAATTCTTGCGCTCCTCCGCATGGCATAAACCAACCACATGGGGATCGGCCTAAAAAAAGGCCGAGAATAAATTGTGATACAAAAACAATAAAACTACCATTCAGTATACCTGTACTGACTGCTCGAATGATCAGATAGGGAGAAAAATAAAACATGATAATCGGAAAAAGAAAAAAAGTCATAAATAAAATGAAATGTCTGATAGTTTGCCTGGTTTTTAATTTAGGAACTGCCATATTAACCTCATAAATACAGTTTTTATTATTTATTATAATGGATTTTAACCATTTCTAAAAAAAATCTCACAAAGTTTTAAAAAAGAGGCTGGGTTATGACCCAGCCCCTTTCTTTTAGAAGGATGTGAAATGATTAATTATGATTTATAATTGAACCACCGCTGCTATCAATAGCCACAGTAGTGGGATTACCCGTATAATTCAGTATTGATCCTCCAGAAATTTCAGCAATGAGTGACCCAGTACCATTAAAACTCAAACTGACAGTAGATCCACCACTGATATCGAAGTCACAGGAATTAATATTGGTATCACCTAAATCCAGTGTACTTCCTCCAGAAATATCTGAGCTATAAATATTTCCTGAAGACAATTGATTCCCCCTAAAAGTGCTTCCTCCAGATAGATCATATTCAGTAGAAGAAAAACTACTATCCATACCAGTTAATTCACTACCACCAGAAAGGTTTAAGCAAAATTTCGCTTCACTAAATCCGGAAAAGACTCCTTCACTAGCGCCACTAAGCTCTAGTTCAACTAATGAAGGCATCACAATCTCAGTTTTCAATTCTGTTGGCTGCAATATAACACCTGGTTTTGGGCCGATATGAAGAGTACTACCAGATTTATAAACTTTTAGTTTATTAAAAAGATTATCATCAGTAGTAATAAGGACTTCATAACTATTTCCTTGAGTAATCTCTACTTCAAAACCACTAGAAACATCTAATTGATTAAAATTAGCAATTTCATATTGTCTGGTTTCTACATTACCAGAACCTTTTCCTATCAATCCACAATTGGTAAATAAAAGTAAAACTAAAATCAGTATCAGATAGTGTTTGTACATTTACACTCCTATTTAAATATCTCTACAAAGGCATTAGCACATTATGTGCCAAAAATTTTTGCTAATTGGATGTCTCAATTTTATTTACAATGATATTTTTTAATCAAGTGACGGAAAAGGCAGTCAACTTGTCAGAGTTTTTACCGACAATTGAAGAAAAATTAAAGGATTAAATTTTTGTTATAATAAAAAACCTATCCTCTTGTTTTGGATAGGCTTTTATTATAACTCTGCTTAAACATCAAATATCCAGGTCGACAAGTATCGCTCACCTGTATCGGGTAGGATAACTACAATATTTTTTTCCTGATTTTCCGGACGTTGAGCCACTTTTAAAGCAGCAGTCATAGCTGCTCCAGATGAAATACCAACAAACAACCCTTCCTCTTTAGCTAAACGCCGGGTAGTTAAAGCAGCTTCCTCATCACTTACTTTGATAATTTCATCAATAACAGAAACATTTAAAATATCGGGTATAAATCCCGCTCCAATTCCCTGGATTTTATGAGTTCCAGGTTCCCCTCCTGATATGACAGGTGACCCTTCTGGTTCGACAGCAATAGTTTTAATAGAACTCTTTTTAGATTTTAATACTTCAGAAGTACCAGTTATTGTTCCACCTGTTCCAATACCAGCAACAAAAAAATCAATTTCCCCGTCTGTATCATTCCAGATTTCTACTGCAGTCGTTTTTCGATGTATTTCTGGATTTGCTGGATTTTCAAACTGCATGGGAATAAAAGATTTTTGATATTGTTTTGCCAATTCTTCTGCTTTAGCAATAGAACCTTTCATTCCTTTTTCAGCTGGGGTAAGTACTAATTCAGCACCTAATATTTTTAATAGTTTTTTCCTTTCATCGCTTAATGATTCCGGCATAGTTAAAATGACTTTATACCCTTTTACTGCTGCGATAAAAGCCAGACCAATTCCAGTATTTCCGCTGGTTGGTTCAACTATCACTGTATCCTGGTCCAGTTTACCCTTTTTTTCAGCATCATCAATCATAGCATAAGCAATCCGGTCTTTTACACTGGAAAGGGGATTAAAATACTCCAATTTAGCATAGATATTGGCTTTTAATCCTTGAGTTAAGCGATTGATTCTTAATAATGGGGTATTACCGACCAGTTCGGTTAAATTATTTGCTATTTTCATATTATCCCCCTTGACTTTTGTATATATAGAAAATATAAGTAATTCAAATTACAGAGTCAATGAAAATGCTTAACTTTCAATATTTAAGAGAGGGAAGAGAAAACAATCGTTATGTATCAAGAAACATTTTTAAAACCTGATAGACTGGTGTCAGCAAAGAGGGATACCATTAATAATTTAAATACCAGTATCTGCAAATATCAGATACTGGTTTGTACAAAGTGTCTTGACATGAATGACTTAGTTCTCATAATACCAATAATCTACTAATGTTACTTGGGCATTTCCGCTTGCGCCATAATAATTCGTATAAGCCCTGCCTTTTTCTAAAGTATAAAAAGAGTCTACATAGTCATCATCATTGGTATACCATTCATCTGGCATAGCATCTACAATTGCATTTGCTATTTCAGCAACTTTAACAGCAATAATATATTCAGGTCCTGCAAAACTCACCGCTGTTCCAACAGCAGTTATCAAAGCTTTGACCAGATCTTTATAGTTTGTATTAGAATCTTTTTCATAGAACTGAAAATTAGCAACATTATATCTTAATGTGTCCCAGTGAATTAAGATTTGATTGGGATAATAATTATTCCCTGCATAATCCAGGTAAGGCATATCTACAATATAGAGTTGTGCCTGTTCATTAACCGGATGGATTCCGGATACAATAGCATAAATTTCTGCCCGGCCACTAATCCAGGGTTCTTTATCATCATTTAACTTAACATGATTCATTTTATGAGACTGGTAGCCCGTTGCTTTGGTATAATTTTTTTCATCCATAATAACTGAATGCTCGCTTTGTAAGCCAGCACGTTGGAGCATTCTATTCATTCTTTTTAGTTCTTCCTGAAAAGCAAAATATCCATAAGTATCAACAACAACCACTGGTACTGAAGGAGGATTTTCTATATCAAGATAAACGATGTCCTCATTTAAGTTATAAGCTTTTATATAATCCCACTCCATTTCATCTTCTTCAGGAGGAAAAGATACCAATAAATCATTTAGGTTATAAGAATTCTCAGGTTCATATAACCAGACTTCTGGAATTTTTACACCATTATCACTTTGTTGATTATTCACTTCACAATCATTTACATAAGCTAACAGATTTTCTAGAAATTCAGTTTTAACATTCTGGGATTCCAGATCCCGAATCAGATCAGTTAACAAAGTTTCAGATTGATTTTCTTTTAATGCTTCTAAAATGATTGTACGTGCTTGATCATCCTGCAATACCTGTATAGTTTCTTTAGCCAGTTCATCATGACTAGCAATTGCTGCTTGTCCTTGATTAGCCTGATCGTTTTGGTTAGTTGTATCTACACTACAATTTGTAACCATAAAAATGATGAGTAAAAGACCAATCAGCCCTTTTACTGAAAAAGATAAGTTTCCCTTTGTCATATTCTCTCCTTTTTTTTATAAAATATAAAAGTAATTATCTTCATAAATTGTGAAAGAACTGTTATTTTCAATTTTTTTTTCTTGATATTTAAGGGACATTTTTTTAAAAATTATAGTGGATTTCTCTTTTCTTTATAAAATTGATCACTTAATAAAAATAATTTAGGGTCATATTTATTTTTTATAGTTTTTTCAATAATTATTGGTTATAATTAATATTGGAGTCTTCTAACAATAACTTTGAAATAAAGAAATTATGACAGTTTATGCTATGAAAAGCCAATATTTTTATTCTTTTTTGAGTGAAATATAAAAAAATAACTAAATAGGTTTTTGAAAAAATATTGATATGATAGTTTTTGATTTAGATATTAAAACTTTATCCTTTTTTACCGGAATTATATCTTTGATACTAGGATTTTGTCTGGTTTATTTCTTAAATAACAGAAAAAAATATCCTGGTTTTATTTTATGGATATTAGCCATTTCCAGTAATGGAACAGGTTCATTTTTATTAGCTTTTCGAGCTACTCTTCCTGATTTCCTCACAATAGTCATTGCCAATACCTGTTTTATCCTCTTTTACTTCTTTGTTTTTACAGGAATTGATCAGTTTACTAATAACTTTAATATTAAAAGAACAATTCTCAGTGTTATCATAGTGGTCATCATGTTAATCTTTTTCATTTTATTTACCTATTCTTACCCTAATATAAATATGCGGATCATTGTTTATTCTTTAACCGCATCCGTGTTAGTTTTAATTTATTTTTTTTCCAGCGTAGGTTTTTTAAAAGAATTATATCCTGATAAAACAGGAATTCTGACTTTATCATTATTGTGCAATTTTGCTTTGTTCTTTGTCCGAATTTTTTATACCTTATTTTTTGAATCAAAAATAACAAATTTTTTGGAATCAGGAATGATACATCAATTATCTTTTATCGTAACAGTTATTATTAATATTACAATTATGATAACCCTGGTTATCATCAACTCAGAACGGTTAAGAAATGAACTGACTGCTGCGAATAAAAAAATTGAAGATTTAGCGAATTTATTGCCGATCTGTTCTAACTGTAAAAAAATCAAAGATGATCAGGGCTACTGGAAAGATGTAGAAGAATATATTGAAAAGAAGACAGATGTCACACTATCCCATAGTTTATGTAACGATTGCATGACAAAAATTTATGGTAAAGAAGATTGGTTCAATAGAAAGAAAGCACTTGAAAAAGATTGATAGAATAATGATTCCGTTGGGAATTAATTTGATTTTTTTAATAATTTTAAATAGACCATCCCGGCAGGTAATTCAGGAAAAAATTCCATGATTGCTTTTCTGATAAACTGAGGAGTCTTTTTGGGTAATAAATGATTCAGTAATTGATAATAATAATAGGGAGGTTCGTTAAAGACCTCGCTGGATATTGATTTTCTCAATATGGATTCTATAAAGCTATGTTTTTCAGTAGAAATCTGATTTTTTCCATTGCCGATTATTTCATCCATTCGCTGGTCTAATTGAGCTTTTTTAGCAATAATCTCTGCCTGAAGGTCGGAATACGTGTATTCTTCGATCTGGTTGATTTTTAAAATGGAAGCAGCACATTCCAGCAAAGCCAGTTTTAAAAAAATTTGGTATTTCATATAATCTGGAAGTATTTCCCGAATTGCCAGAGAATGGGGTTTATTTTCATTATCGAGTCCTGTGATGGAAGTAAATTCCAAATAACCCATACTATCAAACTGGTTTTTAAAAGCAGTCTCTTCTTTTTCATTAAATTGAATAAAATACTGGTAACCTTTTAGGTACCCAAAAGTTCGGAGAGTATCCAGGTAACCCAATTTCATGAACTGATCCAAAAACTCCCGATTAAAATCCAGAACTCCTCCCATTTGGATAGAATTTTTAATGTATACCGTATTTGTTCCCTGTATATTAATTTTTTTATTCATACCCAATCCAGAGATATCCACTACAATGATATTCCTGTAGCCCCGTTTTCTAGCCATAGCATAGGGAATATTATCATAAACACCACCATCAATATACTGCTTTCCTTCTATTTCAGGGCTCTTAAAGCCTGGAAAAGCAGAACTAGCCAATAGATAATCAATCAAATACCCGGGTTCCATTTCTTCAATAAACACTTCCCGGGGCTCTAAATTGGAGATATTAAAAGTTACTACTCCCAGGTCTTTACCTGATTGACGAATACTGGTTTCACTCAGGTTTGATTTGAGGTGATTTCTTAATGGTTCTGTATTTAACCCTTTTTCTTTTACTATATCATTATAAAAATCCACATAAGAAGAGAGTTGTTTATTGCCAATACTCAGTTCGCCATTTTCAATAAATTCATCAGGAACCTTTAAGATAAAATCAATACTGATTTTTTGACTCATTTCATTCAGTATCTTGTCTTCCCCTTGAGCTAAAAACCCGGCAATGATTGCTCCGATAGAGTTTCCAATAAAGGCATGAATGGGAATCTTCAATTTTCTCAAGGCATTCCAGACTCCAATATGATAGACTCCTTTAGCCCCGCCACCACTTAAAACAAGACAATAGCTGGTTTTATTCTTGAAGGGGAACAACTTTACCACTCCCTGAAGCAGAAACTTCGATTTTTGCAGTTCCAGAATAATACACACTTCCGGAACCGGATATTTGAACATTGAGTTTATCAGATACATGTACTCGCCCATTCCCTGAGCTGGATAATTTGATTTGCATCGATTGGCAGGTAAATTGATCCAACAATAAATCTCCCGAAGAAGAAGAGTTAGCCGTTATCTGATCTCCTTTACCAATTACTGTTAAATCACCTGAAGAAGATATTTTAAAATTTCCTTCACTTACTGTATGATTACGAGGTAATTCAATATAAATCTTACCAGTAGAAGAGATGGTGGTTTTTAAAAGCTCTCTTACTTTACCTTTAAAATTAATATCACCACTCGAACTGGTTTTCAAAAATAACTCATCTGTCTCACCCATTAAATTAATAGAACCAGATGAAGAACAGCTCCCTTCAATCTGCTCTGCTTTTACTTCTAAAGAAATACTTCCTGTACTGGAAGTATTCATTTTAAAAAGTTTTGCTTTTGTAAAAGAACTCTGCCCATAGACAGAACCTGAACTGGAGGTGGATACTCTTTGTAAAACAGGCAACTCAACACGAATTACAATCCCTTTAAAGGAAGTCAGATTAATCCCAAAGAGAGATCGAACCCTTCGAATTTCCAGTACACTTCCGCTTCTCTTAATGACAATCTTTTTTTTCTGCTGAGGAGTTGCTTCCAAAGTGACTTTGAATTGCCTTCCCTGAGTTACATATAGATCACCGGCAATAGAATATCGGATTTCAGAAAAATTTTTAATAGCATAATCATATTTTTCTGCAAATACTGCTGAAAAAGTCAGCGATAATAAAATAAAAATGATGACATACTTTTTTAACATATCATACTCCCGGATTATTTTATCACATTGTTAAAAGAGTGTGAATTGAATTAAAGATAATTACAAAAAAGAATTTACCGAATGTCATAAGTTCAGTTTAAAAAAAACCGGCTGCACAGATTACAGCCGGATAGCAAATATTTAGAAGATTTTTTCTAATACCTTTTTAAATGTATCAACAGTTCTATCTACATTTTGGAGCTTATCCAATCCAAACAGCCCGATTCGGAAAGTCTGGAAATCTGCCGGCTCATCACATTTAATGGGTACTCCAGCTGCAATCTGAACATTTTCTGCAATAAATTTCTTGGCAACCGCAGCATCATTATGATAAGCAACAACAACTCCAGGGGCTTCATATCCAGGAGCAGCTAATATTTTAATACCTTTAGAAGTCATTAATGCTCTGACTTTTTCGCCTAGTTCAATCTGGCTTTTTCTCACTTTTTCAAAACCAATTGCTTCGGTTTCTTTCATTATATCTCTAAAAAATTTCAAACTGTCAGTTGGCATGGTAGCATGATATGCATGGCCGCCATCAACATATGCCTGCATAATACCATACCACTTCTTCAAATCAATGGCAAAACTGTTGCTTTGAGTTTGTTCCATTCTCTTTAAACCTTCAGGCCCCAACATAATAATCCCGCAACAAGGAGTCCCAGACCAGCCTTTTTGAGGAGCACTAATCAAGACATCCACTCCTAAAGCTTTCATATCAATCCAGATAGTACCTGATGCAATACAGTCTAAAACAAAAATTCCACCAACTGAATGAACAGCATCACTGATGGCTTTTAAGTAATCATCAGGTAATACCATACCAGCTGATGTTTCTACATGTGGTGCAAATACTACATCTGGTTTTTCATTTTTAATTGCTTTTACTGCTTTTTCAATAGGACAAGGCGCATAAGCAGCTTGAGATCCTGATTCAACAGGTTCTGCTTTTAATACTGACCAGGAAGCTGGAATGTTACCGGTTTCAAAAATTTGCGACCATCTAAAACTAAATAAACCATTTTGAATAACCAAACATTTTTTACCAGTTGCATATTGTCTGGCTACAGCTTCCATTCCATAAGTTCCGCTTCCAGGAACAATGATTACAGTTTCAGATTGATAAACCTTGTTTAATGTAGAATGAATATCCCGCATGACTTGTTGAAAAGATTGGGACATATGGTTTAAAGATCGATCAGTAAAAACTACTGAATATTCTAATAGACCATCAGGGTCTACTGTTGGATAAATTTTTGACATTATAAGCTCCTTCATTGTTTATATATGTATCGATTCTGCCATATCTTAACAGAAAATATCGGAATTTCCAATATCTAATATTTGATTTTTTTTAATCATATCTCTTTTTTATATTTTAAACCTCTCAGGAAAATCAGTAATAACCCCATCTGCTTGTGCTTCAAGGGCAAACTGATATTCTTCTCTACTGTTTACAGTATAAATATAGATCTGATATCCCTCTTTTTTTAAATCCTTTATTGTTCTCTCATCTATTAACTCAATAGCTGGGTGAATACTGGTAAAACTCATATCTAATGTCTGGATATATTTTACCGGATTGATAAGGTTAGAATACAAAAGCAGTCCTAATTTTAGCTGAGGATTAATTTTTTCCGCCTCCAGTAATATGTTGTGATCAAATGCTGAGATCAGAACCGATTCTTCTCTGGAATAGTGGTGGACAATATCGAGAACCTGTCTGGTAATATTGGTTTTTTTTCTAGATATATTTTTTATTTCCACGTTAATCATCAGTGATTGGGGAACTAACTGAAACAACTCTCCTAAGGTGAGAATACTTTCTTCTTTGTCATAGCTTTTTAGGTAATTAGCGTAATTCAGTCTTTTTAGTTTAGTCAATTTGGTTTCATAAATATTATAATCAATCCCTGTTGTTCTTAAGGTATTAAAATCATGATGGATAACAACTTCCTCATCTGCGGTAATTTGTACATCCAACTCAATCATAGCTAAACCAAGATCAACCGCATATTTAAAAGCACTTGCTGTATTTTCAGGAAAACTCCCTGCAGCTCCCCGATGTCCAATCAGAATCATTTCTGCCCTCGGTAAATGAAATTTTATTTTTTTA
>JAKSBL010000718.1 GCA_022361115.1 Spirochaetota bacterium
GGTTTTAATGAAATCTATGCATTATCCACTCTAAATGACTCCCCGCAAACAGCTTCACAACCATTTAGTGCTGATAGAGACGGTTTTGTTGCAGGTGAAGGTGCTGGTATGATTCTTTTAGAATCAGAAGCCAGTATCAAAAAAAGAAAAGCTAGAGTGATTGCAGAAATTGCCGGATATGGATTAACCAGTGAAGCTTATAATATTATGGCACCAATAAAAGATGGAGCTGGAATGGTTCAAACTATGGAAAAAGCTTTAACAGATGCTGATCTAGCACCAGAAAAAATTAATTATATAAACGCACATGGTACAGCAACTACCTTAAATGATCTTTATGAAACTCAAGCTATTAAAACAGTTTTTGGTAGCCATGCTTATCAAATCCCAATTAGTTCTACGAAATCCATGATAGGCCACACGATTGGTGCAGCAGGAGTTATCGAACTTGGTGTTACAGCAATGAGTGTGGACCAGGATTTACTCACCCCTACTATCAATCTGACTCAACAAGATCCTGAATTAGATCTGGATTATGTTGCCAATCAAGCACGAAACAAAGAGATAAATTATGCTTTATCCAATTCTTTTGCTTTTGGTGGTCATAATGCTTCAATTATATTAAAAAAATATCAAGAGATTTAAGAAAAAGGAAAAAATATGCCTGCAATTACTGAAGAAATAAAAAAAGAGGTACGCTCGGTTGTTTATGATTTCTTTGCAGAAGAATGTGAAGTATCGGTAGATGAAATTACTGATAATACCAATATTATAAAAGATTTAGAAGGTGATTCTTTAATGTATTTAGAATTACTGGAAATCTTTAAAAAAAAATACCAATTAAAAATAGAATTAAAAATAATTGGTAAATATGTAGTAAAAAATCCGGTTGCAACAATTGGCGGTATCATTGATATGACCTATTTAATTATCGAACATGAAAACTCAATTGCAGATTTATAATTAAGTGGCAGTTAGCTGTGGAATTGATCTTGAAGAAGTTCAGCGATTTGAGCGGTTGTTAAAAAAAGATTATAAAGATCAAATGATCTTTGATATTTTTTCTGAAAAAGAAATAATCAACGCTAATGAATCTCAAAAACCTTCTTTATACTATACACTCTGTTTTTGCTGTAAAGAAGCTTTTTTAAAGGCAATTGGGCTCCATCAATTTAAAGGGGAAATTCCATTTAGAAATATTGAATTATATATTCAGGAAAACCAGCATCAGGTGTTTTTATCTGGCCCAGCATTAGAGCTGTTTAAAAAGCAAAACTATCAACATATACAATCAAATTATCAAATAACAGATGAATATGTTGTATTTAAAATGATTTTATTATAAAAAAGGAAATCGATGAACAATTTTGCTTTAATTTTTCCTGCATTTCGGGAAAAATTATTAGAAAAAGATCTGATTTTTAGCCAAGAAAATAGCGGATATTTTAAAGATAAAATAAAGATACTAAATCAAAAATTCCCCTCTCTGCAATGGGATGCTCATCATTATGATGAAATTTGCAAAGATGAATTAAATTCTCAGATATATAGTTATACTTATAGCTGTGCAATGGCTGATTTTCTTGATTTTTACAAAATTCGACCAAATTATATTAGTGGCTATAGTATGGGAATTTATGCAGCTCTGTATTATAATCAGGTATACTCCTTTGAGGCAGGTTTAGATATATTAGTTCAAGCGTATTCAATCGTCAGAAATACCATTCCTTTAAAATATAGTGTAGGTGTCATTATTGGGCTCGATCAAAAAGATATAAAAGATATTACAACTCCCTTTGAATATGAACTCATTAATCAAAACAACCCTTATAGTTATGTAATTACTGGATTAAAAAAAGATATCCAAAAAATTATTGATTTAGCCAAACAAGAGGGGGGGATTAATTCTCAATTACTCAACATTACCCTTCCCTATCATACTAGTTTTTTAGGTAAAAGTGATGAAAAGTTAAAGGATTTTATTGAAGAAATTGTTTTTCACACAGGCCAGTTTCCCTATGTGTCAGCAGTGAATCAAAAAGTAATAAAAAATAGTTATGAATTTAAATCAGAAATTATAATCAATTTAAAATCTCACTTAAACTGGTACAAAACTATGCAATTGATGATAAATAAAGGGATGAAATACTTTGTGGAATGTGGTATTGGCAATAGTTTACAAAAGATTTCCCGATTGATAGAGGGTAAGTTTAAAACGATTTCCTGGACTAAGATGATTTCATAAAGCACCAGCAAAAGTTATAAGTTTGATTCGATTGTTTAATCAGATTTTTTAAAAGTTAATGATACTCAAATATCAAGGGGCGATTTTTTATTTACTGGTATAAAAACTACCCCAAATAGGATCAAAAACATAAAAATATTTAAAAATATTTTATTTTATGATAAGGTCATAAAGACGAATGGATTATCATTCAAGGAGTTTTGAAATTGAAAATTAAATTAATCTATCCAGCCTGGCCAAAGCTTCCTCAGCAAACAGAATTTCATCTTCCTCCTCATGGCCCTGTTAATTTTAGTGCATCCATTCCTGCGGATGTAGAAGTGGAATTCATAGATGAAAATGTTGAAAAACTCCATTTCACAACCGATTGTGATTTAATCTGTATTTCTATCATGTTAACTAGTCAGGCTCCCAGAGGCTGGGAAATTGCCGATCAATACCGCAAATTAGGGAAAAAAGTTATTTTTGGCGGAATTGCTACCATGCTTCATCCGGAAGAAACCAAGCTTCATGCTGACAGTGTTTTTTTGGGAGAAGCAGAAACCCGCTTTCCTCAAGTACTGGAGGATTTTAAAAATAATCAATTAAAACCTGTTTATGATTATATGAATGATTTTCCCCCAATTGAATCAATTGTCAAAGCACGTCGAGAAATACTGAACTATGAACATTATACCTATCGAGGTATAAAAATGGTGGATTTAATCCATGCTTCCCGGGGTTGTCGTTTTAACTGTTTCCCCTGTTGTACCGGTTATTTAGGCGGAAAGATTTTTCGGCCCCGTGTGATTGACCAGGTAGTTGAAGAAATGGCTTCCATTGATAATGATAAATTTTTTATTGTTGACAATTCCTTAGCACAAGATAAAAAATGGGAAATCGAATTATTTAAAGCCATTGCTCCTTTAAAAAAACGGTGGTGTTGCCATCCTATTGAAGATGATGATGAAGTCTTAAAATATGCCCAGGAAGCTGGAGCCTGGTATGTTTACCAGGCAATTTTTGATACATCTGATTATATTCGTAATCGAGTGAAAAGATATCATGATCATGGTATTGGTGTAGAAGGAACTATCATTTTGGGAACGGATGATCAAGATGAAGATTATATTAAACGTCTGGTAGATTTTTTACTGGAAATCAACCTGGATCTAGCAGAATTTACGATCTTAACTCCTTTTCCTCATAGTCCGATATATTTTGATTTAAAAAAACAAAACCGGATACTTCATTCAAACTGGCTGGAATATAATGCAGGCAATGTTGTTTTTCAACCTAAAAACATGCCCCCTGAACAACTACAAAATATGTATCAATATGCCTGGGATGAATTTTACAGAGATGAACCTCAACGAGTAAAAATGGCAAAATTATTTAAAATGTTAAAAAACTAATATAAAATATTATTGGAGACAATTGATTTTTTAGAAAGGACTTGTTATGACTGATTTTGAAATTGAACTGCGAGATAAACTGATTGAGCAGTTAAAATTATTTGATATTGAAAAAGAGACCATTACCCGTGAAACACTTTTTTTTGGTGACGAAGGCCTTGGACTGGATTCGATCGATGCTTTGGAAATAGATTTCATGGTTGAAAAAGAATATAAAATAAAAATTCTTACCTCAGAAAGAAATGAAGCTACCTTTGCCAATTTTGGTACATTTGCTGATTTTGTTAAAAAAAATATCAATCGAGATATCGACCAAATCAAAAAACCCAATCAGCCAGAAAACTAGGAGAATTTATGATCATTAAAAGTGAGCGTGATCAATTCGATGATGATATGAAGATCATTCTTTATTCAAAAAACCAAGATGGAAAATGTAAACCAAAAGAGTCTTCCCTTGAAATTGCATCAGAAATGAATTTGGGAAATACTTATTATGAAACCCGGGAAATAGAATTAGAACGATTGAAAAAGGAGTTGTTGGAAGGTCAAATCAGCCCAATCAAGCTCTATATTGATTATCATGCAATGGATGAAAAGGATGTAGCCGCCCGTATGAGAATTTCCTATGGAAAGTTAAAGAAGTTTCTTACAATGGAGGGTTTTAAATCTATTTCCGTTGAGTTGCTCACCCGATTTGCCGGACTTTTCAATGTCAGTGTAGTAGATTTTTTCCAATTTATCCATTTGGATAAAAATATCGACTTTACAATCAATAATTATCACCAAAGAATTATTCAGGAACTTTCAATGACCCAATCCTTAAAGGACAAATAATGCCCAAAATAGAAAATTATGAACATCTAGTTGCCTCTCATTGTGAATCTGGTAGTGTAAGAAATATCCTTAAACATAGTGGCTTTGATATTTCTGAACCTATGGCTTTTGGTATTGGTTCAGGAGTTGTTTTTGCCTATATGTTTTTTGCCAAAGGGCCTGCAGGTTTTCCTGTCAATGCGATACGCCTGCCTATGGGAGTGATTGTAAAAAATGTTAGTCAAAAACTAGACATTGATATGTATCAAAAAAAATTTAAAAACACACAGGATGCATTTAAAGTGGCCAGAAATACTATCCGTTCTGGTAAACCTGTGACTCTTTGTGTTGACATGTTTTACATGAAATATTTACCTAAATTAATGCAAATACATGTTCCCTTTCATTTTATTGTAATCATAGGTTATGAAAACAATACCTATTATATTTCTGATCCTTATTATCAGGGGATTGGAGAATTAAGTGAAGAAGAATTAAAATTAGCCTGGGATACTCATGCTTTATTTGCAAAAGATAATTTTTTAGCCTATGTTAAAAATCCCCCGCAAAATCCAGATTGGAAAAGTGCAATTAAAAAATCATTAAGTATTACCTGCCGCAATATGCTTCTAGGCCCCGGCGTAAATAAAATACTGCCAATTTTTGGTGTGTTTGGTATTCGTTATTTTGCTAAAAAAATGTTGGAGTGGCCCAAAAAATATAGGGGATTGCAATTAAGAGAAGGAATGCTTTATGTCCCAACCATTTTTGAAGAGCAAGGGACTGGTGGCGGAGCATTCCGTTTAATCTATGGTGCTTTTCTTCAAGAAGCTGCAGAAATATTGAATCACCAGGGATTAAATGAATTAGCAGATGAAATGATTGATAATGGATTAATGTGGCGGGATGCTTCCCGCGATTTAATCAGTACTGCAAAGGAAATCCCGATTCGACGTGAAGCCTATACAGAATGGATAACTAAAAATGCTTCATTCCTGGATGAGGGTTTACAGCGAAGCAGTAAGTTATTCTTACAAAGAGCAGATGAAGAAGAAAAAATTTTTAAAAAATTAAAAAAAATCGTAAAAGAATTAAAATAAACTTGCATAATCTTTATTTTTTTTCAAAAATGTATCCATTCATAAATTAACTCAAATATTAAGGATCTGTAAATGAAGAAACTTGTAATATTTATTTTTACCGTTGTTTCTTTTATTCCAATATTAGCAACAGAACTGCCACATCCCAAAAATAATCAATTATATACAGAATATTCCTGTTCCAGATATACAACATACTTAAAAAATCCACAATTATCAACAGGTATTATTGTTTTAGATGGAGAAGATCAGTTTCTTTTTCAACAAAATCAGCCAGTTCAATTTAAGGTACTAAAAAATGCAGATACCATATTTTATCAACATGGTAACCGTCCAGCAATTGCTATTGATGGTGAAGGGAGTACAAACAATGAGTTAATGGTATTATTTGATCCGTCTGCTGATATTCAATCTAAATATAATGTCACAAAAGTAAAAAAAAATAATCTAGATCATTATCATATCATTCCTAAAACCAAAAGTAATATCAAGCGTATGGTTATGCTGGCAAATGAGGATATTGTCATTACATTAGAAATCTATTTTACAGATAAATCTAAATTAATCTATCAATTCACAAATACCATTACTGGGGAAAAACCGGATGCGAAATATTTTCAATAAGTCATTTTTTATTAATTTTGGATTACTCTCTGTATTTGCTGGGATGATCATCATTTCAGTATTCTTAATTAGTTTAAATTCCAGTATCACTTCCCTTTTTCCCTACAATAAAGAACTAGAATTAACCTTAAAACTACAACAACAATCCCCTATTGCAGATAAAGTATTGATTTATCTGGAAGTAGAAAATCCTGAAGAATTAAAAAAGGCAGTTGATAAAATCAAAAAGATAGTGGATGAAAGCCCCCTGCCTTTTACCAATAGTGTTCCTTCAACCTCTGAAATACAGGAACTTTGGTCATATATAGAGGAAAACTCTTTACTTCTTTACCCCTACCAAAATTCTACTAATCCATTTACTCAACCGGAAATTAAAAAGCGGTTACAGGCAAAAGCAAATTATTTATATAATATGCCATTCAGCAATCCAGGCAGGTCATTCTTCTATGATCCCTTAATGATGGCACCAGAACTTATGCAGGAAATTGGACAGGCTAGCGGAGGCAAATATACTCCCCGCTATGGAGGGGTTGTATCTGAGGATTCCAGGTCTTATTTACTGGTTTTAAAAGCAAATTTTTTCTCAGAAGAGTATGACAAAAACAAACTATTAGCTGACCTGGATAAAAAAATCACAAGTTTAGCAAAACAGGATCATTTCACGGCTTTTGCCTTTAGTGCTCACCTCTATTTTCTTGAGAGTATCACAAAAATCAAGAAAGAAGTCACGATCATATTTATTCTTACTGTAATTTTTGTTTTGAGTATATTCTATTTCTTTTTTAAAGATTTAACCTTATTGTTTTATATTCTCATGCCTCTATCTGGTGGATTTGCTCTGACTTTCTTTTTTATTTCCCTTTACAAACCCCAATTTGGAGCTATTGCCCTGGCATTTGGTGCAACCATCAGCGGGATTGCTTTAGATTATGTCATACATTACTTAACCAAAAGGCAATATTATTCTGACTTGGCTACACTAAGAAAAAAAATCATTTTTCCTATGTTATTGAGTTTAATCACTACTTTAAGTGCTTTTCTTTTTCTTCAGTTTTCCAGAATTGAATCATTACAGGAAATATCACTTTTCGGTTTAATATCAGTTAGTTCGGTTTTTATTTTGAGTTGGTTTATTTTACAAAAATTACTCCCTCCATTTGTCCATCAAAATTCGGATATTAAAATCAAAATTCCAATCATTAATGACTATCGATTTTTTATTGGCTGGTTAATTATTGTCATTGTTTTAATTATTTTTATTCCACTCATAAAATTTGAAGATGATTTGATGAACCTGGATATGAAGCATAAAGAGCTGGATCAAAGGAAAGAAATCATCCGCAGGCAATTCAGCGAATCAAATGATAATATTTTTCTTACCTTTCAGGGGACAACAAAAGATGAAGCCTTAAATAAAAGTTTAATTGCTTTAAATACATTAAAAAAAGAAAAAGGACCAACTTTTTTTAGTCCAGCAACTTTGATTCCTCCTCAAAGTAAAATTATTGAAAGAAAAAATTATATTCGTAACGAATTTCAGAAAAATATATTTTTATCAGAACTAAAAAAATCTGATTTCACAGAAGACAGTTTTTTGGATTGGTTAAGCTTGACAAATCATACTGAAAATATTTCCATTTCTGAATTACCAGATTTTTTTAAAGTACAATTTGATTCGCTGTTTACCTCTATTGATGGGATTTATTATTTAATGATTCATATATATGATAGAAAAATATCCAATGAAATGAGAGAAATATTAACGAGGCATCAAATAGATTTTCATATAGTTGATATTATTGAGGATTCTCGTATTGGATTGATTACTTTTGAAAAACGTTCTTTAATTTTATTATCCCTTTCCTTACTTTTGATTTTTATCATATTAGCTATTGCCTTTAAAAATCTTTTATACAGCTTAACAGCCATTCTACCTGGTTTAATGGGATTACTTGCTTGTATTATGGTATCTTACTTTACAAATAACGGTTTTAACCTGATGCATTTTGTTTCTGCCGTATTATTGATTGGTATTGGTGTGGATTATGGAATTTTTATCACTTCTGCTTATCGAGAGCGGCTGAGTACCAAAGAGAAAGAACTAAATTTTCAATCCATATTAGTTTGTTCTTTAACCACTATTTCCGGATTTGGAGTGTTATCATTGAGTTCAAACTACTCTATTTTTAGTTTAGGAAGTGCAATGTTTGCAGGCATTTTAGTTTCTTTCTTGACTACCTATTTTGCACTGCCCTTTTTATTAAACTGGATTAATAAATTCCGCTAAACACAGTTTTTATAATATTGACAAATTGACTATTTTCTTTTAAATTACATGAGAAGATAAAATATCTAAGTAGGCCGAAGGTCGAATTTTTCATTAAATATTGATTTTTAACGATAAAATGCTATTTTTTACCTGATGAGGTAGAAAAATAACCTTTATATCTTAAAAAATCCTGCTGAAGGTAAAATTCGACATTCGGCTTAAGTAATTTCACAATCATTGATCTTTTATTATATTCAAATTTTTAATTATAGGAGCTTTCTTATTAAAAAGCCTTTAAATAGATTATTGGTTATCCGCTTATTAATTACCTTATTTATCTGGACAGTCGGTTTTTTTTATAC
>JAKSBL010000072.1 GCA_022361115.1 Spirochaetota bacterium
CGTCAGACTCCATCCAAAAATAATAAAGCTTTTGTTTTAACATGGCCTGGGTATCAGAGAAACCCAGATTTTTTGCCAGTTCCGCTGCTTTTTCTGCACCAATAAAATCAGGTAAAATGGTTTTGGCATAATGAGCAGGTGTAAAAAATTCTCTGGCACTCATAAAATCAATCAAAAACAGGTGTCTTGGTGTAGGGAATGAAATTTCAAAGGAATATTTGTCAATGAGTTTTACCATTGCATCTCTTACTGAAACATGAGCTTTTTTACCAGTCACTTCTTTTTTCAATACTTCTTCCCAGTAAAAAATGACATCATTAGCTGTAAAAGGTTCTCCATCTGACCATTTCATTCCTTCACGGAGATGAAAAATAAAACGGGTACTGTTATCTTTTACTTCAAAACTCTGGGCTACGTTAGGAATGATCTTACCATTTTGATAGCGACAGAGATATTCTTCCATCATTTTGGTGACACCCCATTTGTCTTTGCCGGCCCCTCTCCAGACTTTACGCATCACTCCGCCGTAGGTTCCGATGCTTTGATGAACGACTTCTACCAGCGGGGCAGAGGGGATTCTTTCTTTTAATTTTGGCAACTCTCCTTTTTCTACTAACTCATGTAAAACAGGAGCTTCATGCCATTTATTGCCCCCTGTACCACTTTTTTCACTTTGAGCAGATGAATTACTTTTATTACAGCTGTTTAAGGTAATGAGCAAACTGAGTAACACTATTAATATCGTGTTTTTCATCATGTACATTTTTTTCATTAAATTCCTCCTGTTAAAAAAACTTTGGTATTGTTGTCATTAATCCTAGTATAGCAAAACTATTCTTGCCAGATCTTCGGGAAAATTGGTTAAAATATGGTATAAATTGCTTTTCTTACCAATTTTTTACAAAAAAAATTTTTACACTATTCCTTTACAATTGTTTTTTCCAGTTCATCCACTAAAGGGAGTAATTCAGCTGGTTTAGAGATGGAATAAGCCGGTTTTTCTGATTCATCTGCTGGTGTCTTGGATCTTCTAGAGGACCAGCTGATCCAGATAGAAATCATTCCCATTAAATTGGCCCCTTTTACATCTCGTGCCAGATTATTGCCCACCATGGCAATCCGTCTGCAATCAGCTAAGGTTAAATTACCGGCTCCCAGAGCTGCTTTAAACATTCGCTGGTCAGGTTTACATACTTTAATATTCTCTGAATAAATATAGGCATCAAATAAATCATAAAGATCGTGCTGTTTTAGTATGTTTTTAAAAGATTGAGCATACCCATCTGCTACTAAAATCATTTGATAACCCGCTTTTTTTAAATCCCTGATCATTTTATCAGCACCAGGTATTAATTCAGCTGAAATGACGATATCCTCTTTATTTCTTACTTCGGTTGATTCATCAATAATAGTATCACCGCAATCAAAAAAGAGAATGAGCTTCTTGTTGTCCATTTTATGTTCCTTGATATTTAATTTTCTCTAAAAAGGTAAGAGGATAGTCTAGAACAATCATATCAATATCATAATCCAGAGCCTGCCGGAATATTTTATCTCCTTCTGTTCCTGCATTCAGCATCACTGCAATATTGTGATCGTGACAAAACTGAGTGAATTCTCTGGAGAGAGCAGAATAATGGCATTCGATTATCTGTGGCTGATCGTTTTTTATTGCTTTTTTGAGGTCCTGAGAGCAGGAACAATTGATTTTTAATTTCAGCTCAGGTGCCAGCTTTTTAAATTCAGTGACCATTGCAGAGGATTTAAACCAGAAAAAACAATTTTTTTCCATTTGAAATTGATAAACCAGCTTAATCAGTTTGCTTAACTCCCCATTTTTTACATCAAAATAGATATTTATTTTATTTTGGGCCCGCTTCAGAATTTCTGATATTCTTGGAATATTTGCACCGGCAAAGTCCTGATGAAACCAGGTTCCTGCATCTAACTTATCTATTTGTGAAGAATGTAAGTGCTGGAAAATTATATTCTGTCCTGCTATCCGTTTAAGATCAGGATCATGAAAATTGTATAATACCCCATCAGCACTGGAACGAACATCTACTTCCAGATAATCCAGTTTGTGCTGAATACAGAGATCTAAAGAAGCGATAGTATGTTCAGGTGTTTTGTCATTAGCACCTCTATGGGCAATAATCTGAACCTGATATGTCTGATTGTTTTTGGCTATTTCCATTTCCATATTCCAATAAATTATAAGAATTATAGGAAATATTTTGTTTTAGATCCTGGTATATTTTGATCCAAACATAGTAATTATTGCTTTCAGACAGAATATTTACATGTAATGAGTATTCTGGTATGCTCAAATCAACTCAGATTAAGGGATGATTTCTTTCCAATTTTTGTTCTGCCATTCTGAGAAGACTGCATTTAGTTTATCCAATAAGTGGGATCGTGCATCTTCTTCCACTAAATTGGAGGTTTCAAAATATTTTATCATGCCAGCTAATTGATCAAGAGACCACTGTTTTGCTTGTATCTGATAATGTGTTTGTTTTTTGGGGTTTTTCATTTTTAATTCCCATTTATTTTTCCACCTCAGGGGTACTTTGTGGTTTTCCACAATAAATTCTGAGTCTATGAATAATTGATGAATGGATTTTCCTCCTAATTTACTGATAAGAGAATTTAATCCCCGAAAAAAAAGAGTGAATAAAATAATAAAAAGCAAAAAAAACAGAATAGTCCACATATTAATAATGAGTCCTGGCTAATAGAGTGATAAAAAATATTAATGTTTTTTTATATACTGTTTGGGCGTCATGCCTAATAATCGTTTAAAAATTTTATAAAAATTGGAGTAATCTCCAAAACCTACCTCATAACAGGTATCGATAATCGGGTATCCTTCCAATAATAACTGCTTTGCTTTCATAATCCGTTTATAGATAATGTAATCCATTACCGAAAATCCTGTACTTTTTTTAAAGAGGTGGCAGAGGTAATACTTGTTGATCTCAAACTGAGTTTCAATATCATGAAGAGTGATTTTTTCTTTTAAATTATGATTAATATATTTTAGAATATCTTTAATTTTTTTTTCATGCTGCTTAGGAGTAGAAATAAAGCCCTGCTTATCAATAAATAACCTCCTCAGATTAATCAGTAATTCTAGAAAAAGCAGTTTGATCATTATCTTTCTTTCTTCTGCTTCACTATTGATCATCTCATCCATTTTTTTGATAATGGAGAAGATTTGTGTGGTATCAATTTTTTCAGCTTCAATGCGGTTGAGATGGCCAATTTTTCTTTTGGTAACAAAATCTAAAATATCAAAATCATCAGGCTGTATTCCAGCCAGATATTTGGGTGTGAAATGAATAACAATTCTTTCATAAGGGAATGTTGAGTTGAGTACCATACGGTGCAGTTCATGATTATTGATAATGAGAATATCTCCTTTTTGTATGGACTGATAGGGCTTACCTTCAATAAAAAAGGTAATGTCTCCTGAAAGAAAAAAAAAGAGTTCAAAGGATTCGTGCATTTCGATCTCAACATTTTCTGGAGGATCAGCAATGGAGTGCAAATAGTCGAAATGGGTATCGTTTATATTAAAGTGAGCCAGATAGCGATCATTTCTCATTCTGTCAAATCCTCTTTTTCAGATAACTGTTCCCTTATTTTATTATCTGGATTGAAATATGCTGAGA
>JAKSBL010000440.1 GCA_022361115.1 Spirochaetota bacterium
ATCCTCCACCAATGATGATGGCTTTTTTAACCTTCTTTTCATCTCTGATTTTTCTTAAATAATCAGCGTCTCTCATAGACTGTAGAGTGGTAATTCCTTCCAAATCTGTCCCCTTGATGGGAGGTATTTTGGGAATAGAACCTGTAGTGATTATTAATTTATCATAAGGTTTGGGAAATCTTTGATTGGTTGTTAAATCAATACATTCTACTTGGTGATTTTCTCGGTCAATTCTGATAACTTCAGTTTCTGTTACAGCTTTGATCCCTTTAGCATTGAGAAAAAACTTAGGATCTCGAATCACTCCTGTAGGAGTACAGAGTAGTTTATTTCGATCATCAAAAAAACCTCCAACATAGTATGGGTAACCACAGGAAGCCATGGATAAATCCCGGTCTTTCTGGATAATAGTTATCTCAGCTTCCTGATCTAACCTGCGAGCTTTGGCTGCTGCTTTTGGTCCTGCTGCTGATCCTCCAATTACAATAATCCTTTTCATATTATTCACCTCTTAAAATTTGATTATAATAAAGATTGATATCTCCTGCATTACAACTGGTCTGTCTCAGTAAACAGGGAATACATTCAACATTAGTTTTCATAATTTTCCTTTTATTATCTCCCAAATCTCTCTTATTGATTGAGTTACCTTACCATTAGGAGAATGTTCTACAACGGTAATTCCTTTAATTTGTGCTTCTGTTACTTCTTTATCAAAAGGGATCATTCCCAACAAAGTACTTCTCTTTTCAAAAGCAATTTCTTCAATTTCCCTGCTTTTTGAAGTGTTAATATCATATTTATTCACTATTATTCCAGAGGGGATCTGAAAAAAATGAGTAAGATCAATAATCCGTTTTAAATCATGAATACCAGATACTGTTGGCTCAGTGACAATTACTGCATAATGAGAACCTGTCAATGATGCTATTACGGGACAACCGGTTCCGGGAGAACTATCAATGATAGAGATATCCATTTTATACTTTCCTGCTAAATGACTTTGATGGCTACGTACCAGAGAAACCAATTTACCTGAATTTTCTTCTGCAATTCCCAATTTAGCATGAGACATAGGGCCAAATCGTGTTTGGGAGATGAACCATTCTCCATTGATATGGGGACTTAGTGTAACCGCACCGTTTTGACAAACAATTTCACAAACACCACATCCCTCACAATCCAATTGATTGATTTGATAGGTTTTTGCTTGTTTATTAAAATCTATAGAATCAAATTGACAGGCTTGATAACAAGCTTCACATGACATACATTTGTCCAGATTAATACTGGCAATTTTTCCTCCAGAAAAATCACCTTTTTCGATTATTTCTGGTTTTAATATTAAATGAAGGTCTGCAGCATCTACATCACAATCTGAGAAGGTTAGTTTTCCTTCGAGAGCTGCAAAACTGGCAACAAGAGAGGTTTTGCCAGTTCCCCCTTTTCCACTTATTACAACTAGCTCTTTGGCGGCAGAAGTAGAACTAATATTGCTGTTGATGTTGCAGACCATATTTTTTGGTTTTTTTTCTAATTTTGTTTGTTTTGAAATTTGATTAGTCTTTTTGATTGCTGATATTTCAAAATTTAATATTTTATTGAATATCTTTCTGAATAATTGATTAACTTGAGGAAAAACCTCAACAGCTAGTTCTCCATTTGAGTAGCATTCTGCAATTTGTCGATCATCCGGAATAGAACCTATTATATGAAGATTTTCTTTTGAACAGTAATCATTGAGATCTTTATCACCAAAATCTGCTCTATTAA
>JAKSBL010000556.1 GCA_022361115.1 Spirochaetota bacterium
ATTTTTAATTTTTTTGGTAAACACTTGCTTGAGGTATTGATGAAAGTTTATACGGACATTAAAAAAAAAGACCTGACTAGAATTAAAAAAGGGATCATTTCAATTGGTTTTTTTGATTCTATGCATTTAGGTCATATCAAGCTTCTGAAAACGCTGGTTTCAATTGCGCACAAAAAAAAAATGATTCCTTATGTTTTAACATATGATCATTTACCAGTGAAAAAACACAAGAAATTTTTTAATTTAACGGATAAACTAAAGATTTTTAAATCATTGGGTATTAATCATGTGATTGTTACTCACTTTGATGATGCTTTCAAACAAATGCCTCCTCAGGATTTTATCGCTCATATGAAAAAAAACTTCCTGATTTCAGATTATGTTGTTGGACATGATTTTCATTTTGGTTCACACCAAGAGGGTTCGATAAAAACATTGATGCAAGGACACTGTCATATCTACCCAGTTGATCCGGTTACCAAAAAAGGGAAGATTATCTCCACTACATATATCAAAGATTTGTTATTAGAAGGAAAAATTGAGCAAACACGTGATCTTTTAGGCCGTCCCTACTCCATTTCCGGGATTGTCACAAAAGGGAAACAACTGGGAAGAGTTTTAGGCTTTCCTACTATGAACATTAGTAATGATAATTTGATTTTTCCCCAAGATGGAGTATACATTACTAAAACAAAGGTTGAAAATAAAACATATTTTTCCATGACCTATGTGATAGAAGAAATCGTTGAAAGCCATTTATTAGGATATAACAAATTCAGCTATAATTTTAAAATAAAAGTTGATTTTTTTAAGAAAATAAGAGATAATCAGGTCTTCAATAATCAGGATGATCTGATAACACAAATTAAAAAAGATTTAACAATAACAGAAACTTTTTTTTCAATTGGGTCTCATCAATTAGATACCAATTGATTTTGTCATATGAAATTGATAAGGAGAAAAATCAAATGCTAACACCAGACAAAAAGAAAGAAATTATCAGTTCTTTCGGTCAAACTGACAAAGATACTGGTTCAGTTGAAGTACAAGTTGCTTTATTATCTGAAAGAATTAAGTATCTCACTGACCATATGAAGGAACACTCAAAAGACTTTCATTCTCGCAGAGGTCTTTTAAAATTAGTCGGAAGGCGAAGAAGATACCTGGATTATATTAAAAAACAGGATATTACACGCTACCGTGAATTGATTCAAAAATTAGGAATCAGAAAATAATTTTTTACCAATTCACAGGAAAAACCACGAATAGCACAAATATGAACTATAATATTGTGAAATTCGTGGTTTTCTTAGCTAGTAGACTGAGTAACTTAAAAATGATTGACAGGAAATAAAATTGCAGAATATCAAAGTAAAAAAGTTAAACACCAATGCCAAACTTCCTCATAAAGCAACTGAACATGCCGCTGGATATGATCTTTTTTCAGCAGAAGACGTCATTATTCGACCTGGAGAATATCTTCTTGTTTCTACCGCCCTCTCCTTAGAAATCCCTCATGGTTTTGAAGCTCAAGTTAGACCCCGCAGTGGTTTAGCAATTAAACATGGAATTACTGTATTCAATTCTCCTGGGACTATTGATTCCGATTATCGAGGTGAAGTAAAAGTTATACTTATCAATCATTCTCAAAAGGCTTTTACTATTGAAAAACATATGAGAATCGCTCAATTGGTTTTTTCTCAGGTTATCCCTGTAGATTTAGCAGAAGTCAATGAATTAGCAACAACAGCTAGGGGAAGCGGTGGTTTTGGTTCTACTGGTCTTTAAAATAATTTGATTATTTTCGTAAAAGTGGGATTATGAAAAAACTCATCACTTTGCTTTTTATGATCTTTCTGATCCATAAAACCTCCCCTATCATATTAACAGAAAAAATTAAAATTCATCAGCAAATAAAAGAAGCTGCATCTTTAATAGAACAAAAAAACTATCAAACTGCTCTTTCGATTTTATTGGCAATCAAACAAAAATATCCAAAAACTGAATTTTTAGCAATTGCCAATTATTATTTAGGTTTGATTGAATTTCAACAAAAAAAATATTTTGATGCCCTTTTTTATAGTGAACAAGCATTAAAAAGCCATAAAACATTTCGCATCACTCCATATTATCAAAATAAATTCCATTTTCTTTCAGCTCAAGTCTATCAAGCTTTAAAAATAAATGATAAAGCCATATATTATTATTTAAAATGCCTTTCTGACTCAAATCAAACTGCCCAATTAGCTTATTTAAACCTTGCCAAACTCTATTTACAAAACAAAAATTACGAGTATGCTCTATTCTATTTAAAAAGGGTAAAAAAAGGATCCTTTTTAAAAGACAATCAGGAACTTTATCAATATCTTAAAAATGTTATCCCCTGGCAGCAAATTGATACAACTCAAATTGGTTATCATGATCCTAATATAAACAGCCTTGTTTTAGATAAAGATACTCTCTATATCGGTCTATGGAATGGAGGGATCATAAAATATAACTACATATTGGAAGATTATCAATGGATCACTACTGATAAAATAATTGCGAATGAAGTTCGATCGATTTTTTTAGATAAGCGTTTTTTATATATTGGAACTCAAAATGGATTTACGATTTTAGATAAAAGAGACCATTCTTATACTCATTTGGAAGAGCTAAATAATATTTCTATATCGACAATTTGTGCTGACCAAAATTTTCTCTATATTGGTACAATAGGCAATGGCTTGTTTATTTATGACAAGAAGAGTTTGAAAATAGTAAGTAATATAAAAGAGAAAATCATTAATATTTCCAAGTTATTTATCCTCTCTGATCAATTAGTGATTTCAACATTTAGCGGTAGCTTATATCAATGGATAGATTCTCAATTGAAACTGTTTTATGGAATGGGTAAACCAACTGCTCCTATTACTGATGTATTAATTAAAGACCAATATTGCTGGTTTTCAACTTATGGAGAAGGTATTTATCTTTTTGACAGGAAGAAAAATAAATTTTCTCAATTTTATTCCGGCAATTCACAACTGAGCAATGATTATTGTCTCTGTATTGCCTCTCTAGGTGATACCATTATTTGTGGGACCCTTGGAGATGGAATTTTTTCTTATTTTGGTGAAAAATGGCAGAGCTATCCTATTTCTGATTTATATCTAGGAGAAGATATTCAAGATATTGTCGTTGATGATGATTTTTTATTTATCGCCACTTTAGGAGAAGGAATTTTAATAAAACAGCTTTTTTAGAATGGGGAAATTGTAAATTATACTTTTTTACAACTATTCCTCTTCTATTTATGTTAAAATCAAATCCATAAAAATTACCATTCGATTAAATATGAAAAAAATAAAATTTAATAAAATCATCCATTTTATAAAAAAGCAATTTCAGTTTCGTATTATCACTCACTATATATTAAAAGAATTTTTATTTACCTGTTTAATTTGTTTCTTTTTTTTCATTATCATTTTTATTATCAATGATATTCTAGTTAGTATTAAACCTTTGCTAGAAAAAGATATTCCAGCTAATTTAGTTTTTATGCTGCTTTTTTCGTTTTTTCCTTTTCACATTATAATGAGTCTGCCCTTTGGGGTGATGTTAGCTACATTAATGGTTATGGGACGCTACTCTTCTGATAATGAAATTGTTGCTTTTCGGGCCTTAGGATTTCATTTCTGGGATATTTTTAAACCAATTTTTGTTGTGGGTATTATCTTAACTCTTTTAGCTTTTTTTGTTAATGATCAATTAGTTCCGGTTGGTTTAAAAGAACGGAAAATAACAGAAAAAAAAATCCGTAAAGTAAAACCAACCCTGGATTTTCAATCAGAAACAGTAAAAACCTACCAGGGAAAAATTATTTTTACGGATCAGGTAAAAGATAATAAAATCGAGGGATTACTCATCATAGATTGGGATAAGAAAAAGCAACGGAGAATTATTACTTCTCCTAAAGCCAGTATTAATACCTATAAAAATCAAAAAGGGGTCATGGAATTAAAAATGGAAAATCCCATGATTCAGATGAATAACACTGAAAGAAAAAACGATTTTAATTATGGCTATTCTGATTCTATATCTTATTTAATTAAATTCTACGAATTTGACGACACTGATTACAGCAATGTTAGTGGTAATGAAAAATCTGTAAAAGATATTTTAAAATCTATTAAACATACAAAAAATATTTATCAGGATAAACTCCTGAATAAAACAGAAGAAGTCATCACTATCTATGAAACTCTTCATTTTCCCACTAAAATTGAAGATATTATTCATCAACAAATCCATGATAAATTTGCTTTTCAAAACTTTTTAAAACAAATGGATGCGGACCAAAAAAAACTAAAACAAGCAATGGTAAAAAAGATTTCTCTGGCTGCTATTAAACACCATCAACTGGAACTATATCGTAAATTTACTTTTCCTTTGGCTTGTATTGTTTTTATTATTTTTGCAGCCCCTATCGGAATATATTCTCGTAGAGCAGGCTATTCTATTGGGTTTGTGCTTGGTTTATTTTTAACTGCTCTTTACTGGTTCACTTTTTATGGATGTATTGTATTGGGCAGAAAAGATGTGTTGCCACCTTTCATAGCAATGGCTTTGCCGAATTTAATTTTTTTGGTTATTGGTATATATTTTTTTATCAAACGGTTACAAGAATGACATTGAAAAGACACTTACAACTCCTGCCTTTAACTCTCTATAAAATGCTTTTTACCAGTTTTTTTTACTGGTATTTTGTTGCTCAAGGACTATTCGTAACTTTAGTTTTAATCGGAGATGTTTTTTTCCGAATCGATTATTATATTAATAATTCAGTTTCTATTTTGAATATTCTTTATCTAACATTTTTAGGAATCCCAAAAGGTGCCTGGATGACTATGCCTCCTGCTATCATGTTTGGAGTTATTATGTCTTTAGGATCTTTTTTTCAGAATAATGAACTTATAGCAATATTTACCTGTGGTATTTCTCTAATAAAATTTACTATTCCTATTATTTTATTTAATTTTTTATTGTCGATTTTTATGATTTTTGGGGATTCTTATATTGTAATCCCAACTGCTAGATACAAAGAACGACGATTTGAAGAGTTAACAGAAAGTGGTGATAGTGAACTCCATCGAAAAATTACTATCCGTGGTGCTACGGGTGATTATTTCTGGCATGCCAATTCCTTTCGTAGTGATAAAAATATGCTTTCCAAAGTAATTATTATTACTTTAGATGATAAATCCCATATTAAAAAATTGTTAGAAGCTGAATCTGCTGTTTATACAAAAACAGGTTGGGTATTTAAATCTGTGACTGTTCATCAGTGGGATCAATCCGGTGATCTTGTCAAACAAGAATATTTTACCAAGCAAAATATCCCTTATCCAGAACATCCTGATATTTTTAAAACCAGTGGTTTAGTGATTGAAAATATGACTATCAAAGAAGCAAAAAGTAAACTCAACCAGTTAAAAGCAATTAATGTCTTTCATAATAGAGAAAAAACAGAATACTATAAAAAATTTGCTTTTCCTTTTACATTATTAATTGTATCATTATTTGCAATTGGGGTTTGTACAATTTCCCGTGTCAATGTATTATTAATTGCAATGTTTTTTTCCATTGGCTTAACTGTTATTTATTATATTATGCAATTAATTATCAATGTTTTAGCCAATACAGGAAGAATATATCCTTTGCTTGGCGCCTGGCTGCCAATCATTATTATTTTGCCTATAACTCTGTATTTGGTTTCAAAAGCTAAAAGCTAATCATTAGAGGACTTTACAAAAAATGCTAAAAAAGTTTGGTTCTGCTGCTCTATACCAATGGAACATAACTTTAAAAAAATCTATGGCATACTTGTACGAACCTCACCAGACAAATATTAATAAATTTTATGCGAGGAGTCAAAGTTCATGAAAGAATTAACCATTGGAATTGATGTGGGTGGAACATCTGCCAAAATTGGTTTGGTTGATGAAAAAGGAAAAATACAAAAAAAGACTGAAGTAAAAACACTAAAAGTTAATAACTGGAAGCAAATTATTAATGAATATCTTAAACCAATTGACCAATGGCTTGCTGAAGGAATTAATGTTAATGGCATTGGCATAGGAACTCCTGGGTTTATTAATAAAAAGACTGGAGAATTGAATAATGCTGCCAATTTACCAGGCTTATTAAATGCTCCTTTTGTTGATTATTTGAAAGATAAATATAAAATACCTGTTATTGCTGATAATGATGCAACTTGTGCTGCTGTCGGAGAACATATTTTTGGAGCTGGTAAAAGATATAAAGATTTTCTCATGGTTACAATTGGTACTGGCATTGGTGGAGGATTAATTTTAAATGATCGGGTTTATCGTGGTGCCGATGGCTATGCAGGAGAGTTAGGGCATATCATAGTCGTAGCAGAAGGCCGGGGGTGTACTTGTGGTAATCGTGGTTGTATTGAAGCTTATTCTTCTGCAACTGCCATTATTAAACGGGTGAGAGATGGAATAAAAAAAGGATATATTACCACATATGATAAAGTTGATCCCAAAAAAATTGATGCAAAGCTCATTTTTGACAAAGCACAAACAGGTGATCCCTACTCTCTTGAAGCAGTTGAAAGTGCGGCCCGTTACTTAGGCAGAGTTTTAGGTGGTATTGTCAATTTATTAAATATAGAATCCATTATTATTGGTGGAGGCGTGGCAGCTGCGGGCAACTTTTTTATTGAAAAAATTCGTTTCTATTTAGTTCAAGTTGCCTGGTACTCTTTAACTCATAATTTAAAGATTATTCCAGCTGAATTGCTCAATGATGCAGGTATTATTGGCGCAGCAGCTCTTTTATTTGAAGAAAATCTTTAAGGAGTCATTTTTTGTTTACTTTATTAAAAAAAGATACCCAATCACATGCTCGTGCTGGTATGGTCAAACTTTATCATGGTGAGGTAAAAACTCCGGTTTTTATGCCCGTAGGAACAAATGGTACAGTAAAAACATTTTTACCTTCTGAACTATTAGAAATGGATATTGAAATCATCCTTGCAAATTCCTACCATCTTTATTTACGTCCTGGTATGGAGGTAATGGAAAACGCTGGTGGTATTCATCAATTCAGTCAATGGCCCCGTAATATATTGACAGATTCCGGAGGGTTTCAGATTTTTTCTTTAAGCGCTTTAACAAAAATTAAGGAAGATGGTATAGAATTTCAATCTCATATTGATGGCAGCCGCCATTTTTTAAGTCCTCAGGATGTTGTGAATGTTCAAAGAATGATCGGATCTGATATAATGATGGTTTTGGATCATTGTACTCCTCCTGGAACTAATTTGAAGAAAGCAAAAAAAGCTTTAGAAACAACTACTTACTGGGCAAAATTATCCAGA
>JAKSBL010000510.1 GCA_022361115.1 Spirochaetota bacterium
GTAAAAACAAATATACTTTTAATATAAAAATTACTGCTAATAATGATAATATTTCCCCTGATGTTGTAACTTTACAATATTAGTAGTAAAGAGGTTTCCAATGATTTGGAATATTTTATGAACCTCTTAATAGTTTTTTTAAAAGATAAAAATCCTCTTTGATATTTGCAAAATAATTTGATGGTATAGCATAAATGTCTAACAGATATTATTGAAGTGGTTATTTTGCCAACACCTCTTAAGGAAAAAGATATTTTAAAGAATCCAATTTTGACTTTAATTCCATATCCAGCATCATCCCGATGGCATTTAAAATAATCAGTGCATTTTTATTTGCATCTGCTTCATTTATTTTTTCTATACGTCTGCATATACCATGATTTACTTTGTCTACATTTTCATTTAAAATAATTAATTCATCCAGATTAATATCTGGTTTCTTACCTTCTAAAAATTGATAATACTGACTAATCAGGTAATTGCCAACGTGACGATAAATCGTTTCTTCCATTGAAGCAAAAGGCAAATGAAAACGGGCCATTGGCTTTAAAATTTGCATATGCGGACAACCACTTGTAGCCAAATAAATACCTAGTATTGATCGTAGCCCTTGTTGAACCGAATCATTTTTCAGGTAAGTTCTTTCCTCAACATTGACTGTTATTTTCGCTGTTTCTGTTGAGTAGATTTCATTAAATTTTTCTGCTAGTCCTGAAATATTATAGGCAATTGGACAATTTGCAACATTTTCTGTTTCTAATGGACATATTTCACATTGGTGGAATCCAAGTCGAGTCCATTCACAATCCTGACTATTTTCCGGAGGGATTGCCGTAATGTTGTTTTTATCTAAAAGGACAGTAAAACTGAGAGAATCACGGTTTTTAAGATCAAAGATATATTCTATCCAAAAAAAATCATCTTTATTTAATTTTTCAGACATAAGTCGATCCCTATACATGCAGTAAGAAAAACTAATGAAAACTCATTTTTATCAAAACAGAACATGTTTAGCTAGATTTTACTTGATCTAATTAAAAAGAAGGTTCCATTCCTTTTAAATTATTAGATTCTGAATCAGTATAGCTCAAACCAATTAAAATGTCTATTTAAATTCAAGAGATTTTACAAATGTAATCTAAACATCCCAGATACTTACCCCATCCCAATTAAGAGGAATTCCCTGTTGAATATAGTTCTGACATTTTTGGCTAAGAATAGTTGCGGCATTATCCTGCTGATTAATAGCAATGACTTGTTTAAATAGATCTTTTGCTTCCGCAAACTGTTTTTCCTGATACAGGATAATTGCTTTTTCAAATAGTTCTTTGGTGATCATTTTTAGATAAAAATCATCTTCTTCCAGACCATCTAATATTTCAAAGACAGAAACAGAATCATTTTTACCTTTTACTTTTACTGTATCAATATAACGATAGTTATAGACCGAGGGATCAAAACAATTCATAATTATTTCAGCACTGATCAATATTTTTGTAGTGTAAATACGAGTCAACCTTTCAATTCTTGCAGCAACATTTACAACCGGGGAGATCACTGTTGTTTCAATTCGATTTTTTTCACCAATGGTTCCTAAAATTGTATTGCCTGTGTGTAACCCAATTCCTGTTGTAATTGGAAGATAACCCAACCTTTTTCGTTGCCGATTATAGACTTTTAACTCGTTCTGTATATCAATTGCAGCTTGTATGGCATGATCAATAGCGACGGGAAAGATAGCCATAAATCCGTCACCTAAATATTTTTCAATAAATCCCTGATGATTATTAATTATGGGACCAATTCTTTGTAAATAAGAATTGAGAAAAGAGAAATTGTCTTCTGGTGACATTTTCTCAGATAATTCAGTAAAAGAAAAAATATCTGCTACTAATATGGTAATGCTCTTCTCTATATGATCACCCAGTTGAATGTCCTTTATGGTATCACGATTGAGAAAAGTTAAAAATTCTTTGGGCACAAAACGGTAAAAAGATATGCTCTGCTTCTTTTGTTCTGTAAGAGAGTGGTTTTGTTCATTGATAATAATTCTTTCTACGTTTTCATTTTCAAAAATATAAAAGTTTAGTTTATCTGCCAGAGCTAGCGACAGGAAAATAACCATTAAAGCAGAGCCAATTTGGGCTGTGTGAATGGTATAAATATTATAAGGGATGATTCCAAAGCCTCTGATAGCTAAAAACAAGATCCCAATTAAGTAGGTACTCCAGGCTATTGCAAAATATAATGCATATTTTATTTTTTTTCTAATAGTCACCACAATAGCCGAAAAAAGAACAATCAATAAAAATAATGAAGAAATCATGGCAAAAATAATAGTGAAAGTATAAAATTTCGTAAAAGATAGACCTCCGAGGATGATTGTCAGGATCATTAAAACTCTGTTAAAATTATAGAGTGCTTGAGAATTTGTTTTTAATTCTAAAAAGTTATTAATAAACAAAAAACCGAAAAATGCGGAAATAGAAATAGCAGTTACAAAATAAGTTTTGTTCCACCAGGGTAGATTGGGCCAGAGGAAGATGGAAAGGCCGTTTAGGCCCAGTTGAACAAATATCCAGAAAAAGTTTAATAAAACATAATATAAGTAGGACTTATCTTTTAAAAAAATATATAGTATCAGGTTAAAAAATAAAATAACTAAAAGTAAACCATAGTATAAACCAAAAATTAAAGTCGAACGATGATTGACTTCAATATAGTGGCTGGATGGATAGATTTTTACAGGAATAGTGATATCATAATTTGATCGAATTTTGAAATATATATACTTTTCTGGCTGCCAGTTTTTTGGAAAATAAAAAGCAAAATAACGAGTTTTAATCTCTTTACTGGAGAGAGGGTATTTCCAGCCTGTGGTCTTGGTAATATATTGATCTCCTACAGGAAAATAGACTTCAATTTCATCTAAAAAAGGGTAGGAAAATTCCAATATCCATAGTTTGTCAGGATCCCGCTGGTTGATTGCTCTAAATCGAAACCAGTAAGTTGACTGAGAAAAGGAGTAATTAGGATTAATCTCATAATTCTGTTTAAAAAAGGGATTAAATGCATTTCCTTTAATTTCATTGATGGTAATAGTACTGGTTTTATCCTCAAAATATTCCAGGTTTTGGCTGATTGAGTACTGGTTCTGGAAAGTGGATAAAATAACTGGAGTGGCAAAAATCGGATGAAAAAAAAAGGATAATAAGCAGAGTGTTAGCCAGTAGAAGCGGTTATTTGATATCAAAATGGGTAACTCCATCCCATCCATCTGGCAAGCCATAATCCAGATAGGATTCACAATTTTTTAAATAATGAAAGGCTGCTTTATCTATATGATTAATTGCTAAAATTTTTCTGAATAATTCACCAGCTTTAGTAAAATTTTTTTGACTGTATTCTGTGATTGCCAGTTCAAATTTTTCTTTTGTTGACATTTTTAGTTGGAAATCTTTATCAGATAATCCATCCAGTAGTTCGTAAACAGTAATAGTTGATCTTTTTCCCTTTACCTGAACAATATCCAATTTTCTATAGTGATAATTCTCTTTTTTAGAAGATAAATTGAGGATTGATTCACTTAGAATGGTACGAACATTGTAAAATTTTGTCAACCTCTCTATTCGAGCTGCAACATTAACGGCATCAGAAATAACAGTTGTATCGAGACGATTGTGTTCTCCTATTGTGCCGAGTATCATGCTTCCAATATGAATACCAATCCCAATTGAGATGGGACGGTAATTTAAACTTTTTCGTTGTTGATTATATAAATTAACTTCCTTCTGCATATCAATAGCTGATTGAATTGCCTCATCCACTGATCCTTCAAAAAGAGCCATGATACAATCCCCCATATATTTATCAATAAATCCTTTATGTTTTCGTATAATCGGCCCCAATCTACTAAGATAAGAATTTAAGAAATTAAAATTTTCCCTAGGAGATAGTTCTTCTGAAAAATTAGTAAAATCACAGATGTCACTAAAAAGAATCACCATTTCTTTTTGGACATTATTTCCCAGTTCTATTTCAAAGATATTTTCTTTGCTTAATATTCTCAAAAAATCAAAAGGAACAAATCGAAAAAATGATTCTTTTAATTGCTTTTCATGTTCTAAAATTTCTTGTTGCTGGCGGATGATTTTTTGCTGTACTAAACGGTTTTCGACACTAACGATCCGAATTTTATTTGCCAACCCAATAGCCAGTAAAAGAACTAACAAAAGAAAACCCAATTTTACGCTATTTACTGCTAAAAAATGGTGCGGTAAAATACCATACATTCGTAAACTCATGATAATTAAACCTAATAAAAATAAGATCCAGGCAAATAAATAATAGTAAGTAGAGGGTATTTTTAAACGGATAGCAAAAAAAGCAACGAAAAAAATAGATGATGTTGTTAAAATACCAAGTGGAAGGATACTTTTTAAAACCAGCTCATAAGATAAAAAAAAGGATGAAAGAAAAATAAAGAGATATAATATTTTAAAAACAGAAAATATTTTATAAAAGGGAAATAAGTAAGTTTTGATATTAAGAAAACTGATTGCCATATTCATAATCAAAATGGCTAATAAACAGGCAACAAAGATGATAGATTTTTGATTCCACCAGACAAGATTTGGCCATAAAAACTCATAGGCCAGTCCATCTAAGATCATTTGAAATATAGAATAAAGGGCAATCATAAAAGCATAATCTAAATATACCCTCTCTTTTAGAAAGAAATAGAGAAAAAAATTAAAAAGAGACATAAAAATCATAATCCCTAAAAAAATACCATTAGTAATTTGCTGTTGATGATCGAGTTTAAGATAATTTTTTTGCTCGAAAATTTTCAAGGGTATCGTTAAATTGGAAGTAGTTTGAACCTTTAAGTAATACGTTTCTTTCAGCATTTTTTCTGCCTTCAATGGAAATAAGAAATAACGATTTTTTATTGGTCGGATTTTAAAGGGATAATTTCTTCCGGTTTTATAAAGGAGTATCTTTGACCCTTTTTGTTCTTGATAAAGGGCAATTTGATCTAAAAACTGATAAGATAATTCTAATAACCAGTTATAATGTCCCTCACTCACATTTATGATTTGAAAACGAAACCAATAAGTTTTTTTAGAGAAACCAAAATTGGAAATGTTGCCTTTTCGTTTTATAAAATCCTGATCGTTTATTTGGTTGATGCTCTGTTTTCCGGTTTTATCAATATATACTTCAAGTTTATCATTCACAACATAGATAGTATTAGGGTCATTCAGCAGAACCGTTTCCTGAGAAAAAACACCGCTTGAGAATAAGAGTATGATAATTAGGGAGAAAAAGAATTTCATTATTAGTATTATACAGGATTATGCTGGAAAAATATCACAA
>JAKSBL010000347.1 GCA_022361115.1 Spirochaetota bacterium
AGATTATCACCGCTTTTGAAGTAATGGAAAAAGGATTACCCTTTGTCTGGCAGCAAATGGAAAAGCTTATCACCACTCAACCTCTCTATCTCTCTTTAGATTTAGATGTTTTGGATGCTTCTTCCGTGCCGGGAGTAGAAAATCCTGAACCAGGCGGTATATCTAGCCGTGAGTTATTATATCTAATTGAAAAAATAGCTCCTTATTTAGATGCCTGTGATATTGTAGAGCTTTCTGGAGAAACAGATCCTGCAGATATTACTGCAAAAACAGCAGCTCGTATTGTATTGGATATCATTGGAAATTATATCCAGAAAAAACAGTGAGCTAACTTTTATAAAAATAAACCTTGCTATTTCTCGTTAATCATGATATTCTCTCCTCTTTTCTTTAAGTCAAATGACTAAAAATTTCAGTATATTAAATAAAATTATATAAAGTACCTATTTTTCATTTTAATTATTTTAATTAAGGTAAAAATTTTTGCTACTAATCATATATAAATTTGATTTCTGTTTCTTATCAAAATATAGGTGACTGTTGGTGATTATTTTTGATTGGGATAAATATCAGAGAGTGTGATGACTTTCTGAATTTGAAGTAATATTAAAATAGGAGCCTTAAATGAGTTATTTTTGCGGTCTTGACTTTGGTACTTCTAACTCAGTGTTTGCTGTTTACCACCCTCAAGCAACAAAGAATCAACAATATCAAATCTTTTTGGAACCATCCCTTTTGTTTTTTCCAGATCATGATTACAATATTGTCTATCATATTGGAAATGAAGCAAGAGATGAGTACCTTAAACAAAATATGCAGGGCCGGTTCATCAAATCAATCAAGTCTATTCTACCCAGGACCTCATTTTCTTATACAATGATTAATAATAAACCATTCCGTGCTGAGGACTTAGTTGAATTAATCATGAGTCGTTTAAAAAAGGCTGCAGAAGACCAATTACAGCAAGAAATTGCAAATATCACATTAGGCCGCCCAATTTTCTTTTCTGAAGTAGAGGAAGAAGACCAGATTGCAGAAGACAGGTTAATTAAAGCGGCAAAGACTGCAGGATTTAAAAACATCAATCTCCAATACGAACCAATCGCTGCTGCCTATGAATATATCAATTCTTCCAAAAAAGAACAGAATATTTTAGTCGGTGATATTGGCGGAGGAACTTCTGACTTTACAATCATTAATATGTCCAGAGAGGACCTGCATTCAGATAATCTAAAATCAAAGATTAAAGCAGTGGATGGAGTTCATGTTGGAGGGGATGATTTTGATGCTGCGATCATGTGGAATCATTTAACACCCTATTTTGGTAAAAATACTCAATACCATTCTTGGGATAAAGTATTGGATTTTCCGGCATATTTAGTCAGTGATATCTGTTATTGGGATAAAATTCCTTTTTTAAAAACCATAAAAACACTGGAAGACCTGAAATATATTTTAAATGGTTCAACCAATAAAAAAGCTGTCAACAACTTGATCCGGTTAATCAAGTATAATTTGAGTTATTCTCTTTTTCAGTCAATCATACAAGCCAAACATGATTTATCTGAACAAGATAAAACTCAGATTATTTATCTCGAAAAGGGAATTGATATTGATACTGAAATTCTTAAAATTTCTTTTGATGAATATATTGCAAAAAATATTGATGCAATTAAAAACAGTTTAAAAAATTTATTAAAGAGTGCCGAATTAAGGGCTAATCAAATTGATAAAGTATTACTCACCGGAGGGAGTACTTATGTGGAAAAAGTGAAAACACTTTTTGAAGAAATGTTTTTACCAGAAAAAATTGAACAAAGACATGCCTTTGAAACCGTGGCAAAAGGATTAGCTATTACTGAACAAATTAATAATCATCAGAAAAAAGCGAGTTAAAACCTTTTCATTCCTTTGGGATAAGTTTGGAAGGGAGTTTCAAATTCTTGTGATTGCCATCGGCTTTTCTCTTTAATATTATTGCTGGTTTTACAAATAAAATAGGTCAGCCATTTTCCCAAATTGGGGTGGTTTTGTATTGGCCAATAACCATATTCATTTCGTTGATTCATTATGAACTGCATGAGATTATTCAACCTTTGATCCTCTTTATCCACTTCATACTGCTGACATAACCAGAGAATGGTTAGAGGATCATAAGTTTTAAAGAAAGTGAAAAAACCTTTGCTTTCTTCATAACCTAATAATCGGGCTAGATCAAATCCTAAAGCAGAAGCATTACGAGGAACTTTTATCAGTAGTTTATCTAAAGCTTTTTTAATAACTGGATTTTGTTTTTTTCTTTTATGCAAGGAAAAAACTATTAAGCAGGCTGTGGTATTTGATCTGCACCCCCATTGCGAATGAGGAACTTTTCGATAGCCAGCAACTCTGGCATACTTTCCAGAAGCCCAGCCAGTAGGCCAGGCTCCATCAGGAATCATTTTGTCTAACAACCACTCATAAGCTAATTCTGCTTGAGGTTCTTCTGTGAAACCAGCAGCTGCAATTCCTAATAAAGGTAAAGCTGTTTGCAAGGGTACCCATGTATAATTATCTTTAGCTACTTCATCATGCTTGATCAGTGCCCATTGACCATCTTTTTCTTGTTTATCAAAGAGATACTGAACTGCTTTTTGGATAAAAGTTTCCTGTTGAGAAAAGCCTAAAAAAGCTAAACGTAATAAAACAACCGATGTGGCTATTTCTGGAGAAAGGGCAGAGGGTTCATTTTCTTTAAAATTGTGCCATGAACCATCCTCTTTCTGAAGCTTTAATATATTATCAACCAAAGGATCATCATATCTGGCTTTTTCTAATTCCGCAATATCATTCTGTATGAATGATTTTTCAGAATTTTTAAGATGGAGAGGATTTTCTCCAATACTGATCCGGTGATGATAAACATCTTTTAAGATCAGTAATCTTAAGAGTTGTGAGGGATGAGCTAAAATGGTTAAGGGCAACTGGTTCATGGGAAGTATTCCCGAATATAGGGAGAAGTGGGTGTTTTTTGTTGAATATAATTTTGAATAAAATCTGCTGCAATCACTTTACCCCCTCTTTTACCTCCTTGTGGACCCAGCTCAATCAGGTAATCACAATGGGCTAATAAATAGGGATTGTGTTCGATCATAATAATACTGCAACCCCAGGAAACCATCGTTTGAAATGTTTGTAATAATTGTTTTTGATCAGCTAAATGCAATCCTAATGAGGGTTCATCCAGGATAATTAAAAGATTTTTCCCTTTTTTGTATTTTAAAATTTCTTTTGCCATTTTCATCCGCTGTGCTTCGCCAGTTGATATTTTTTTCTGGTTTAAAATGAGATAACCCAGTTGTAGATCTTTTAAGGATTGTAATTTTTGTTGTAGATCTTTTTTATCCTGCCAGATTTCATAGACTTCATCAATTGTTTTTGAAAAGAGTTCTGAGATTTTAAGGCCCCTCACCTTTAATTCTAAGGCTTCGGGCCCATAACCAAAGCCATTACAATCAGGACAGGTGATTTTTTCATCTGGTAAAAAAGACATGTTATATTGAACATACCCTTTTCCCAAGCAGTGAGGGCATTTTTCTTGAAAGATATCAGATAAAATTTCGATTCCTGCCATCTCTTTTAGATAGAGTTTTTCTATGACAGATTTTAGGTTTAAATAATGTAGTGGTGAACTCATTCCTGATCTGGCTTGGTCAACTACAATCGATTGTTTTGGATAGCCGCTTATTGAGCCAAATGCTCCTGGGGTTATATTCGTATAAGCTACAGAGGTAGTTATTTTTTTTGGTGCAATATATCTACCTATAGTATCAATCATGAGAGTGCTTTTTCCCGAGCCGGAGACTCCACATATTCCAGTTAGCATGTTTAAAGGAATATGAAGGTGATCAATTTTTAAATTATTCTCACAAGCATTTTTAATTTCTATATATGAGTTTATTTTATGAATTGATTTGTTACTGAAATCAATTTTTTGGAGATGGATCAGTTGCTGTCCAGTTTGAGTTTGTTTTCCATTATTGGTTTTTAATAACTCATTGGGTGTACCAGTAAACTGGATTTCTCCCCCTTGTGTCCCGCCCTTGGGACCTAGATCAATAATCCTATCTGCTGCTAAAATGAGGTCTGGATCATGTTCAATAACAATAATTGTATTACCAATTTCTTTTAATTTTTGTAAAAGTTGAATAAAGGAGCTCACCTCAGAAGGATGTAAGCCACGAGTTGGTTCATCGAGTAAAATGGTGATACCAGTTAATTCACTATTTAATAAAGATGCTAATTTAACCCTTTGTGCTTCTCCAGCAGAAAGAGTTTGACCTAAACGATTGAGATTGATATAACCGAGACCAAGCTGACCTAAGAAAAAAAGTTTCTGAATGATCATTTTGTAATGTGAAGAAATAAGTGGGGTATGAAGAGCCGTTGATACGGTTGTTTTTTTTACTAAGTGGTCATATAGTTCTGAGAGAGAAAGTTGATGACATTCTCCTATATGATAAGAACCTATTTTAACTTCCAAAAATTGCGGTTTTAATTTATACCCCTTGCAATGGGGGCATTCTCTGATATCTGAGTAGGTTCCCATATTATCCCAATTACTAATCCAGGAGTAAAAGCCTGGAAATTTTTGTGAATATTCTTTTGTTTGCCCTTTTTTATTTTCATAAAAAACATGG
>JAKSBL010000027.1 GCA_022361115.1 Spirochaetota bacterium
AAAAGGTTGCCATCAGTGAGCCGGAAAAAAGAGTGAATGATTATCCTTTTCAGTTATCTGGTGGTATGCTCCAACGTACTATGATTGCTCAGAGCTTAATCAATTCCCCTGCTCTCTTACTAGCAGATGAACCAACTACAGCATTAGATGTAACCATTCAGGCTCAAATCCTGAAATTGCTGAAAGAAAAATCCCAGGATTCCAATATGGCCATTATATTTGTCACCCATGATCTGGAACTGATTGATGGTTTTGCTGATCGGGTTATGATTATGTATGCCGGCCGGATATTGGAATTGACAACTATTGATCGAATATATTCACAACCTTTACATCCTTATACTCACGATCTGTTAGCAGCTATCCCAAGATTAGGTTTTTTTAAAGACGAAAAAAGGCTGTACTCAATCTCAGGCAATGTGCCGGAACCCCACAATCTCCCTTCAGGTTGTAAATATCATCCCCGCTGCCAGAGGTGTATGCCGAAGTGCAAAGAAACTGAGCCACCTTTAATTGAAATAAACAATGACCACCAGGTCCGCTGTTGGCTTCACATAAAAGATAAAGAGAACAGAGATCACGAAAAAATGGAAACATAAATTGAGTTGTTTTATTAATATAAAGTAGAATTAATGATGAGAAAAAAAATTTTAATAGCAGAAAACCTTACCAAACATTATCCGGTCAAAATGAGTGGCCTAACTTTTAGCAAGGAGCTGGTTCACGCAGTTAATGAAGTCTCCTTTTCCATTGAAGAAAAACAAACACTGGGATTAGTAGGTGAATCTGGTTGTGGTAAGACAACAACTGCCAGGATGTTATTGCGGGTTATTGAACCAACAGCCGGACAGTTATATTTTGATCAGAGTGAAGAAAAAATCAATACTTTAAAAAGCCACTCTTATCATACAAATATGGAAAATAATTCATTGAAAAAGGATTTTGCTTCACAGAAAAAGGAAATTGATTTTTTTTCTTATCCCAACAATAAACTCACCAAAGAACGATTAAAAATGCAATATATTTTTCAAGATCCCTACCTTTCTCTGAATCCAAAAATGCAAATCAGAGATATTATTACCGAATCCCTGATAGAACATCATTTAATAACCAAGGGTCAAAAAGATCAAACAGCAAAAAAATATCTGGATATTGTTGGACTGCCTCAAACCGCATTATTTAAATATCCCCATGAGTTTTCCGGAGGTCAACGGCAAAGGATCAATATTGCCCGAGCAATTGCCTGTCAACCCCACTTTATTATTTGTGATGAACCAGTTTCATCATTAGATGTTTCTATCCAATCACAAATCTTAAATCTACTGATTGATATTCAAAAAGAATTAGGTGTCAGTTACCTCTTTATTGCCCACAATTTAGCTGTGGTTTTTTATATCAGTGATTGGATTGCTGTAATGTATACAGGCAAGATTGTTGAATATGGACCAGCAAAAAAGCTTTACCAAAAGCCGCTTCATCCATATACTCAATTACTCATGTCTGTAGTTCCCAAGATTGGAGAAAAAAAAGATTATCCATCACTTAATATTCGCGGTGAAATCCCTAGTTTAATTGATTATCCAAAAGGATGTACTTTTTATAATCGCTGTCCAATCCGCCAAAAAGCATGTTTAAATTCTTTTCCTTCGCTAAAGGAAGTCGAACCAGATCATCAATGTGCCTGCTTCTTAGTAAAATAGAAAAATAAATTTGTCAAAAGATCACTGATGATACGGATAAAACCCAAATAACAGAAATGGAATTGATCATCTAACTAATCCATAAAATAGTACTTTATGAACATTAATCTATCCTCTTTTATCACCACTGTTAATTTTCCAAAATGGCATCAAAAAATACTTATTTTCTTCTTTCCCAAAAAAATGCAATAAAAAAAATCTTTAAAATTTGATCATTAATCAATTTTTTTGGATTAAAATAAAAATGATACATGCTACTTTTTCCATTTCCTATTTAGGAACTTTTAGTATCGATTTTCAAAAAAAGGAAAACAATATGATTGAATACACCTCCTTTTCAAATTTTAATTATGACAATTTTCTCAATAAATTTAAAATTGATAAATCAATTAACTTAACCTTTCCCTACTCTAGTCATGAAATAGAAAATATTTTTAATCATGTTGCAGAAATGATTCTTATTCATTTAGGCAAACCCAACTTAATTGAAACAATTCGTTATTGTCTAAAAGAAATCGTAATGAATGCCAGTAAAGCAAATACCAAACGCTTGTATTTTAAAAAGCAAAACCTAAATATTGATAATTCAGTAGATTATGAATATGGGATGAAAAATTTTCAAGTAAATGTTTTTACAAATTTTTCTGATTATGAATCGGATCACTCCAAAGAAGGTTATTACATTAATATAGATTACCAGGTAATAGACCAGATCTTTCAAATTTGTACTCATAATAACAGTGTCATATCAGAAATAGAAATGAAACGTATCGAAGAAAGACTGCATCATGCAGATCAATTTAAAAATATGGAAGATGTCATGCTACATGGTTTTGACCAAACTGAGGGTGCTGGGTTTGGATTGATTATTGCCATTCTTATGTTAAGAAAATTTGGTTTAGATGAAAAGTCATTACACTTTAATAAAACAAATTCAGAAACACAGGTTTGCCTTAAAATTCCTTTAAACCTATTATCAAAAGAACAGGGACAAAAAATAGCCAAAGAAATTACTGCAAAAATTGAAAAAATGCCTCAATTCCCGGAAAGTATCATTCGATTACAATCAGAAGTTAATAATCCCAATGCTGATTTTCATTCTATTGCTGAAATTATTAAAACCGATACCAGCTTAACAACTGAAATTCTTCGCTTAGCTAATTCCCCAATATATATGCCTAAAAGAAAAATAGAAGATATTGAGAAAGCAGTTACCATTATTGGTTTAAAAGGAATCAATAATCTGGTCCTTAATTTTGGAGCACAACAGATTTTCACAGAATATTTTGACAAGGAAATCGTTCAAAAAGTGATGGAACACAATTATTTTGTAGCTCTTTATGCTGCACAAATTGCCAGAGAGAAAAA
>JAKSBL010000665.1 GCA_022361115.1 Spirochaetota bacterium
CATTTTTTATCCTGTTTTTTTGTCATATTTAATTTACCATTCAAGATGCAACCCTTTTCCAGGGTTAAAATGGGGACATATAAATCTCCCCATAATTCAGAGGGATTATGGAAGTAAGCCTCTTCTTCTACAATGACATTTCCTTTTATTTTACCAAAACATTGTAAATTTTTTGCTTTAATATTAGCTTCAATAACAGATTTTGGGCCGATAATAACCAGTTCATGTGATTCAATATTTCCTTTTAGAGAACCTTTTATTATGATTGGAGTATCAGAATTTATAGTTCCTTCAAAGTGAAAATCTTCTTCTAATATAGTATCAAAGTAATCTTCATCTATTTTATAAAAATCATCATATGGCATAAAAAAATCCGATTATTCATTTATTTTTATGATTAAGTCATTATAATTTAAAAAATTAGCAAATAATTGATATTTACTTACAAATTTAATTAAGAATAATATCTCTCAATAAATCATATAGACGAATGTGAATTTATCTTTTTTTTAATAAAAAGTCAAGACCTATTCATTGATGAATTAAGTATGTAAAAGATGAGTATCCGCTGTTCTTGCAAAATTGAAAACTCTCTTTAGTTATACAAAAATATTGATTGTATAACTTTTAAGAATAATTACTCTTTATGGCTGTTTTTGTGAATAACTCATTATTTTAGATAGCGAAACCATGTATAAAAAGAGTCAACGATGTCATTTCCAAAAAACTTTTGAGATCTGGAAATTCGACTCATGACTTCTGAAATTGGTTTATTATGATTAGCAATTTCCTTGGATACAATTAAATCAAACTCATCTGCAACACCAACAATTAAGGCAAGTTCTTCAATTTCATCGTTTTTCAACTGATTTGGAAAACCATTTCCCATTAAACGTTCTTGATGCTGATATATAATATCAATTGATTTACTTCTAATATCTGCACCTAACTCTTTTGCTAATTTCCGGCCAATTTCTGGGTACCTTTTATATTCTGCTTGCTGTGACTCTGTAAACTCTACCCTTCTTTTTTCACAAAACTCTTTGTCTAAACCAAGAAAACCAATATCATGTAATAAAGCTCCGGTTAATAATTCTTCACTACGTAAAGCATTGTGGATTTTTCTTTTTTGCTGAACTCCAAGATCGATAACAGTAGCAATAATTGCAACACGTATCGAATGGAGAAAAAGTTTTTTTGAATATTGGTATATCTCGTACATTTTTTCAGCAAGATGAGTATTGCCATTAATGATTGCTTCTAATAATTTTTCTGTTTCTTTTCTTTTTTCATAATCAAGTTTATGGGTTTCATTTAATGAAAATATAGGTGAGGTTTTTAAAATTTTGATACTGTTTTCAACTATGGCTTTTACTAATTTATTACCAATTGTCAATTGGACAGCAGGTATCACTTCTATCGGCCCAAAAATTTTTCCCTCCAGTCGCTGTAAATCCTTATCTGTTAAAACTTTTTCAATATTTAATAGTATTTGTCCATTATACATAAATGGTTTAAAAAGCTTGTACTTTTTACCATTAGTGATATTTTTACTAAGTTCCCTCAGTGTATATTTTTCTACTGCAGGCATAGATACCCTTTCTCTTTAGAAAGCAAAGTATACCCTTTAATTATATTAAAATTAATAAGTGAAATCAAATTTATTTATACCAATTTTAGTAGCAGAATAAAATAAAGTATGAATTAAAATGATTATGAAAAATTAAAAAAAACTTGTACATTTTCCGAAATAAAGTATAATTTATTAACAGCTAAAGTGTTTTGCAAAGATAACCTTTATCTAATAATCAATAGTGCTGGTCATGGGCAGCAAAACTGCAAACACTAAAGAGCAATCTTGATTTTTGCAAGAGGCTCAATTAAATAAAACAAGTACAAAATGGACAATCTCGTAAAGATATTAAAAATGTTATTATTGGTATTGATATGAAAACAGAAATTTATCAAGAATTAAAATTTGATTATATAAATCATGATAATGAAATAATCATCAATCAGGAATTAAAAAAATTTCTAAAAAACCATAGTGAAGAAAAATATTTTGACAATTTAAGTTATATCCTCTTAGAAATTGCCAATAATGCTAATAAGGCTAATCTTAAAAGAGTACATTTCAATAAAATGGCATTAAATATTGACTCTGATTCTGATTATAAGATCGGGATGAACAATTTTATTCAAAAATTAAATCAGGATACAGAGAAGTACTTTACTCTCGTTAAGAAGACTGGTTTTTTTGTAAAGATTGAATTAGTTCTAAAAAATGATGTATTTAAGATATTGGTGACTAATAATAATAAAATCCTGTCCACAGAAAAAGATAGAGTTCAACAACGAATTAAGTTATCAACAAAATTTAAAACAATGGATGAGATATTCTCCACTGGATTGGATACACAAGAAGGGTCTGGATTTGGAATTATTCTTTCATTGTTAATTATGAAAAAAATTGGATTAGATAAATCTTTTTTTAAATTAAACGAATCAGAAGATGCCACTACCTTTGAGATCTCATTTCCAATTGATGTGTTGAATACTGAGAAAAATAATATATTAACCATAGCACTTATTAAAGAAATTGAGTATGTTCCTCAAAATCACCGCCGGGTGATTTTACTTGAAGAATATTTAAACCAAAAAGAATTCACTATTGATCAAATTCATGATGTGATTGAACGAGATCCGTCCTTAACTTGTGATTTTTTAAGAATTTTGCAATCTAATGCTTCTTTAATTTCTAATAAAATTACTTCTATGAAATTACTCTGGGAAAATTTAGATATTAAAATCTTAAAAAAATTTATTTCAGCATATAAATTAAATAAAATATACATTAATGATAGCAACTTAAAGCTCATTGAGTATATTAAAGACCATTCCTTTGAAGTAGCTTACTATACTCAGTTTTTAGCTAAAACCTGGAATATGACAGAATTAGCAGAAGTTGCTTACTTAACAGGAATTTTACATGATTTTGGTAAAATTATAATTTTATCCATTTCTAAAGAAATTATTAAACGCATTGAAAAAATCACAGGTAAAAAAGAGTTTTATTCATTTTTATTTCAAGATTTAACGGATCATTATAAACATTCTATTATTGGAGAACGGTTGGCAGCCAAGTGGAATTTTGATCATGCTATAATTGATGCAATACAGTATCACCATTTTCCTTTAGAAGCAACCGGAAATAAAGAACTAGTTTATCTTATCTATATGGCAGATTGTATTTATTATTATTTAAGAAATAAACTTGAGTATACTGATTTTGAATCTGAAATATTAGAGTACTTCAAGATTAACTCTCAGGAAGAACTGGATTCCATTTGTGATCAACTAAAAGGTTACATTAAAGAAAACTATCAGATTGAAATTGAGGCATGATTTTTGTAAAACTTCATGCGCGTGATGTTTTAGCTCTCTACAATACAAATCATTTTTTCTAAGGCCTTTTTTGCATTTTTTCGATATTCTTGATTCACTTCGATTTGATTTTTTAATTTTCCTGATTGATTTATATATGCATCGATAGAATTCAGAGTTAAGGCTAAATTGTTTAAAGTTATTTTCTCCATATTAAAACAGGATGATTCACGAAGAGGTATGATAGTTTTATCTGGAAAATCATGAGCAATTCTTTTCACAAAATTTAATTCTGTACCAACAGCCCATTGAGAATGAGTGGGGGATTTTTTTATTGCTTCATATATCTTTTGAGTTGATCCATTTAAATCAGAAAGTTCTACAACTGATTTATCACATTCTGGATGAACAATAATCTTCATATGAGGATTTTTTTTTCTAACGAAGTGAACATCCGCAGGAGTAAATTCTTTATGAACATGACAAAAACCATCCCAGACAAACATTTTAGCATTAGAAAAATCAGTTTGATTTTCAAAACCCATTAGTGACCCGTCTCTTTTCACCTGCACTACCTCAGACATGGCAATTTTTAATTCTTCAGCAGTATTAATACCCAAATTAAAATCTGGAAAAAAGAAAATAGATTGTCCTTGATCTAAATAGTGTTTTACAATTTTAACCGCATTAGAACTGGTACAAACAGCTCCCCCTTTTTGTCCACAAAAACTTTTCATATCAGCATAAGAATTCATATATACAATTGGTATAACTGGCTGGTTAGATACATCAGATATTTTGTTAAAAACTTGATTAGCTGTTTTTTCATCAATCATATCAGCCATTGGACAACCTGCCATGATATCTGGTATGAGAATTTTCTGATTTTCTGTACTAAGAATGCTGGCCCCTTCAGCCATAAAACGGACACCACAAAAAACAATGTACTCTGCTTTAACTTTGCTGCAATCAACAGCTAATTTATATGAATCACCGATAAAATCAGCAAATGGGATGATGTCCATTGTTTGGTAATGATGAGCTGGAATAACGAGTTTTCCACCATATTTTTTTTTCTGAGAGTATATATATTCTTTTAATTCTTCTTTATTCATATTCTCAAGTTTTTTACTCATTTTTTTATCCGTCCTTATTAAAGTATCAATTTCAAAATAATCAGCTATTCTATTAATAACAATTCACATTTTGATTAATTTTATTGATTAAATGCAATTTCACTTTATTGTTTATTTAAATCAGTTAGAAATGGATTATATTTCAAAATAAAAATTGTGTCAATATGATATAAAAGAAAATCCAGCTCCCAATAATTGGTACGCTGGATTTTTTTATGGCGAAAAGTATTTTTTAAACAGGAGCCATTTTGGCAGTAAAATGTCTTAAGAAAGGGGGTTCCCAGGTTATTTTTAAGCCCTGGGCATTTTCCCTGTCTTTATAGGTTTCAATAATGGTTTCAATTGCATAATCAAAATGACTTTGGGTATAAACTCGACGCGGAAAAGCTAAGCGAACCAATTCCATTGGTGCAGGTATTTCTTCTCCTGTTTGTTTGTCTTTTTTTCCAAACATTAATGATCCGATTTCAACACCTCGTATCCCCCCTTTTTTATATAATTCACAAACCAATACCTGACCTGGAAATTGAGTCGGAGGTAAATGAGAGTAAAATGATTTTGCATCAATATAAACAGCATGTCCGCCTGTTGGTTGAATAATATTAATCCCTGCTTCCAGTAATTTTTCACCCATATATTCTGCAGTTCTTATTCTGTATTGCAGATAGTCTTCATGCATAACTTCTTTTAATCCAACAGCTAATGCATCTAAATCACGGCCTGCTAATCCACCATAACTGATATAACCTTCGGTTAAAATTAACATATTTCGGGCTTGTAAAGCCAAATCATCATTATTCATGGCTAAAAAGCCCCCAATATTAACCATACCGTCTTTTTTTGAACTCATCGTACAGCCGTCAGCATATGAGAACATTTCTTGAGATATTTCTAATATTGATTTGTTTTCATAGCCTTTTTCTCTTTTTTTAATAAAAAAGGCATTTTCAGCAAATCGACAACAATCAATATAAAAAGGAATTTTATATTTTTTATAAATTCGTGAGGTTTCACGAATATTTTCCATTGAAACAGGTTGGCCTCCACCTGAATTATTGGTGATGGTAATCATTCCTAAGGGAACACTTTGGTGATGTTTTGCTAAAAATTCTTCTAATTTATTGAGATCCATATTTCCTTTAAAAGGATGGATTTTTTCTGGTATTTTACCTTCTGGAATCACCAAATCAACTGCTTCAGCTTCATTATACTCCACATTTGCTCTGGTAGTATCAAAGTGAGTATTATTGGGAACCATGTCCCCTTTTTTTAAGGCTACACCAAATAAAATTCTCTCAGCAGCTCTACCCTGATGAGTTGGAATAACATGTTTGTAGCCCATAATTTCTTTTACAGTACTTTCAAAGCGATAGAAACTTTTGCTTCCAGCATAAGATTCATCGCCTTGCATCATAGCTGCCCATTGTTGATCACTCATAGCACCTGTGCCACTATCTGTTAAAAAATCAATCAATATATTTTCAGCTTTAATGAGAAATGGATTATAATGTGCTTCTTTTAGAAACTGATTTCTTTCAGGTTCAGTTGTTTGTTTAATTGATTCGACCATTTTAACTTTAAAGGGTTCAATTAATGTTTTCACTTGAATTCTCCATAATTAAGATTTAATTATTACTTTTGTAGTAGTAATGTAACGATATCAGATTAATAATGAACTGTCAAGAATATGCGATAAATATTTATAAAAATTGTAATAAAGTACCCTTATTGATAAAGAAGATTGAAAATAAACGGAAAAGCTGTTATTAATCTATAAATACTCTCATCAATAGCCTGTGAAATAGTAACTACTTATTTTGCTGATGAAATTAAGAAAATAAGTAATCTATTTTATTTAAACGAGAATTTTTAATAGTAAAAGAGTTGTTCTTTCTTAAATGATATGATATTAGTTATTATTCACAGAATACACTATAATTTTTAAAGGCAATTATGAATAAAATATTTTACCTGCTCATTTTTCTTTTTCTTCATTTTTTTCTTTTTTCAACGACTGTCTTTCATACATATAAAAACGACTTTCATAAAAATAATCATAAAACCATTAATGATTTATTACAAAAAAAGGAGAATTTCAGTAAGGGAAATGAGAATTATTTTCATGAGGCACAATTTGCCAAGCAAGGTATAACAATTTTTACTTTTGTAACTTTCAATAATAGCGTCTTTGGAGAAAATGATTGTAAATTGAATTGTATTATTACCTTTAAAAATGGTGAGACTTATGTTTTTGATCAGGATTATTCATCAAAAGAGGTCAAAATTCATGATGGTAATTTTCATATTCAATTTGGGAAAAAAAATTATTTAAGAATTAATAAAGATGTATATGCAATAAAAATTGATAATAAGGATATTCATCTATCTCTCAATTACCACTATTCCAATAATGGTTTTATTTTTGGTGATGGCAAAGTTCAATTAAGTAAAAAGAAATTCTTAGGATTTAGTCAACCCATAATTGGTGCTCAAGTTCAGGGAAAATTAAAGTATCAAGAACAAAATATTTCATTAGATGGCTGGGGTTCAGTGGATCATGATTTTAATAATGTTTCTCCTATTGATAATCCCCGTTTATGGAGGAGTTTTTGGTTTTATGAAAAAAAATATGCCATTATTATCCACACCTTCATATTACCAGATGGACGACAAATTGATAGAATGGTGTTTTGCAAAGATGGTCAAATCGTCAGCCACTATATTAATCAAGGTTTAAATACCAAAAAAAAATTTATTGATCAGGAAAGTCAAATTGATTTCCCTGCAGAGTATGCTATTAATTATCAGAATGATTCAGAACATGTGAAAGCTGAAATCAAATATTTAGAATTTACCAATAAGGTCCAAGCTTTTGCACATTTACCCCCTCTAGTACATAAAATTGTAGCCATGGCTGTAGGAGAGATGTGGGGATTAAGATTTTGGGCAAGAGGAAAGTTTACAATTCAGATTAATGGCAGGACAGAAGAATTTCAATTAACTGGATTAGGCAATTATGTTGATGTTGTTAAATAAAAAATCATTCTCCTCTATTTTCATAATGTCAATAACTCCTTCATTGAAAAAAAACTTTAACTTAACGAGCAAATAAAAATCTACTGAACATTATTCCTAATACTAATAAAACTATTCCCATAATAAGATTAAATAAAACATTGCTAACTGCTAGAATTAAGTTATTTTGTTTGAAAAGATGATAAGTTTCTAATCCAAATGTAGAAAAAGTGGTTAAAGCCCCTAGCATACCTGTGAGAATTGCTAACTTCAGTTCTGTTGATACAATACGGTAAGAAAATGTTTCTGTTAAAAATCCGATAAGAAAACAGCCTAAAAGATTGACTATCAATGTTCCAATCGGAAAAAAAGAGAAATATTTTGTACAAAAAATAGAGATTCCATAACGAAGAGTTGCACCAACCCCTCCACCTATAAAAATCATCAATAATCGAGTCATCAGATATTTTCCTATTCTTAAAAATCGTTTTTAAATTGATTTTATTATAAAGCAGAATGCTGAAAAATCAATGGTTTATTGTAATAACAGATATGGATATTAAATATTTATAAAAAGATTTTTTCCAGAAATAAATTGGGTTTCAGACTATTTATAGAATCGTTTTTATGTTTTAAAATACCAGAGTTCTGTTCAATTTAAGTCTTTTGATTAATACTGATCTTGATAAACTTTGCTTGACAAAAGAAATTAATGATATATAATTATACTAAACGGTCGGTATGGTGTGAATATATTATGTCAACAAAAGAGTTATTATTGAAAAATGCTGCGCATCTTTTTATCAAAAAAGGATTTGATGAAACTAGTATTGATGATCTTACTAGTGCTTGTAAAATTACGAAAGGAGCATTTTATCACCATTTTAGGAGTAAAGATGAAATTATTTTCGAAGTAATTCAAGTGTTCTTGGAAGAAGTCACCAGCTGGTTTACAATAAAGATAATGAAATCACAGGATCTGAAAACATTTCTTTTTTCATACTTTAACTATGCTGATTATTTTGCTTCCAGTAGATATTTTCATGGTTTAACTATTGATACTTATAAATCGATTATTGATGCAGTTAAAAAATTTCCTGATTTGAAAAAAAATCTTTATCAATCAACTCTGGGAGAGATTCCAAAACTTATCCATTTTATAAAAGATTCTCAAAATAACAAGGAAATACGCAGTGATATTGATCCGGAGATTCTAGCAAAACATATTGTTATATTAAGTGAAGGAGTTTTATTTTTTTCAACTGTTTACGATGATAACCAGGAACTCATTTCCAATGGTAAAGATATTGCACAGCATTTTTGGGACGTCATTAAGAATTAAGAGGTCATCATTTTTTTTCAGACAAAACATACTAAACGTTTAGTATATAGTTTTAAAAGATATTAAATAGAAATATTTTAGTATTCTGGAGGTTTTTATGAAGATTGATATTTGCTATTTTTCGTCTACTGGAAATACTTATTGGTTAACGCAAAAAGCTAAAGAAATCTGGGAAAAAATAGGACATGAGGTTGCCGTTTACGAAGTAATCAAAGAGGGAAAGAATTTCGCACGAGATTGTGATATGTGTGGTTTTATTTATCCTGTCTGGGAGTCTCAAATACCCCAACCCTTCCGGGATCTTTTAATGAAAATGCCAAAAGGTGTTAACAAAGACTTTTTTTTAATTGGTAATTGTGCCCTTTTTACCGGAGATACTGGTTTATATTGGAAAAAAAGAATAGATCAGCAAGGGTATAATGTATTTTATGCTAATCATGTTATCATGCCGGTTAATTGCTCAATACCTTACTGGAATTTTATCAAAGTACCCCATGAAACTAAGCTTGAAAAAATGAAATCAAAAGCATTGAATAAACTCAAAATTATGTGTATAGAAATTATCAGAAAAAAGCAAAAAATTGTTGGATACAGTTCATTTTCCAGGTTTTTTGGGCAGTTACAACGAAAAGTTTTTGAAGAATGGGATGTATTAGCATTATTTAAAAAAATGATTATGGTTGATTCTACTCGTTGCAATGGTTGTCAAAAATGCATGAAAATGTGTCCAACAGGTAATCTGGTAAAGAATGAGAAAAATGAAATTCACTATCTTGATCATTGTATTGGTTGTTTAAGGTGTTATAATCTCTGTCCTGAAACTGCTATCCATCTCAGTCAGAGAACTTATAACTTAAAGCGGTATCCAAGGTATAAAGGGCCTGCTGGTGAATATCTGCCTACCTTCTACAGATAAACAGAATGATAAAGACTATAGAATAACCTAACAAGCTTTGGGATTACCAGCAAGCTTTCACTTCTTCAGTCTTGCAGGCACAGCCGCAAATATCACTATTATTGCCAGCTCTCTGGTCATAGTTTCCCATTACTATGGGAATTTGTTTTTCCTGTATCAAATTTATCATTTCATTTAAAACTTTTGAATAATTAATACTCATGCAGAGAAATTACTTCATTGTAAAAGTAAACATCGTAAAATGGTTGAAATCAAATTTAATTTATAATATACTTTTGCAAATTAAAATTATTTAAATATCACGTTAAAAACAACTGGTTTTCATAGATAATTTTAAATCTAGCTAACTTTTTGTGTTTTATCAGTATTTTAAGGAGTTTTTATGAACAGTAAATGGTCATGTCCCAAATGTGGTAACCATGAATACGAAACAGATCAGTTTGCCGCAACAGGGGGTGGATTTTCAAAATTTTTAGATGTTCAAAACAAGAAATTTAGTACTGTCACCTGCACAAAATGCAAATTCACTGAATTATATAAAGCAGAAACTAGTATGCTTGGAAATATTTTTGATTTTTTTACCAGTTAAATAAAAGGATAAAGCTATGAAAGAAGGTTTAAAGTTAACACTTGAAAAAAAAGTAACACCTCAAGAAAGTGCCAGCCAATATGGTTCGGGAACGGTAGAAGTTTTTGCTACGCCAGCAATGATTGCTTTTATGGAACAAACTGCGCTGAAATGTGTAGCACCCCATCTGGAAGCAGGAACAACTACAGTTGGTATTGGGATTGATATCAAACATTTAAAAGCAACCCCGATAAATATGAAAGTAAAATGCCAGGCAATTGTCACAAAAATAGATGGAAAAAAAATTACTTTTCAAATTGAAGCTTGGGATGAAATGGACAAAATTGGAACTGGTACTCATATTCGTTATGTTATTGATATAGAACAATTTTCTCAACAATTAGAGGAAAAAAAGAAATTGGCGAATTTACAAACAGGATATTGTTAAAATATGCTGGATCAATCATTAACAGGAAAATCATATCCACCTTTTTCTTATACAATTGAGAGATGCAAAGTTAAGGAACTCTTATTAGCAGAAAAAAATCCTGATCCCCTCTTTCATGATATATCCTATGCTAAAAAACAGGGATATGATGATACACCAGTACCACTTACATTTTTATCCATTGTTGATATCTGGGGATCGGAAGAATTGGCTTGGCAGGTATTAACAGAAGTAGGTTTTGATTTAAAAAAAATGTTAGATCTAAAAAAAGAGTTTCAGTATTTTGATGTTATTTATCCTGATGATTCACTCAAAGTCGTTATGACTATTGAGTCAACTCATGTTTCTTCTCTTATTGAGAAAGCTGTTTTTAGAAGTGAATATTTTAGAGGAGATAAATTAGTCGCTCAAGCATGGTTAACCGTTGGGATGATTAAAAAATAATATAAAAGTACTGGTAGTAGATAATGAAGAAGAAAAGCATTACACAGCATAAAAATGCCTGGCAGTAAGATTTTGAGTGAGACTTTTATGGAGTAAATAAAAAATTAAACTTTTGGTATATTTCTCCCAAGAAAAATTTCTTCCATTTCTCTTTTTACTCTTCTTTTTATCTTTTTCTTTTCTTGAGGCATTAAATCTTTTTTAGCAACACCAAAAAGATAATCATCCAGATTAAATTCCCTTAACATCATTTTCGTATGATAAACATTTTCCTGATAAACATTGACATCACACATTTGGTACTGATTTTTAATTTCATCAGCAATAAAGTTTTGTATAGAATTAATCTTATGATCTAAGAAATATTTTCGGCCTTGTAAATCTCGGGTAAATCCTCTCACTCGATAATCTAAAACAACAATATCTCCATAAAAACTGTTTAAAAGAAAATTCAGAGCTTTTAACGGTGATATTTGTCCACAAGTGGACACATCAATATCTGCTCTAAAAGTACTAATTCCATTATCCGGGTGACTTTCGGGATAAGTATGAACTGTGATATGGCTTTTATCTAAATGGGTAACAACAGACTCTTTTTGAGGAAAATCTGTAATGACTTTTTCTTCAGAAATTAACATTGTGACACTAGCGCCTTGTGGCTCGTAATCTTGATTGGCAATATTCAGTATATTTGCTCCAATAATGCGGGATACTTCAGTTAAGATATTCGTTAACCTTTCTGCATTATATTCTTCATCAATATATTTGATATATTCTTTTCGGTTTTCGGTATTTTTGGCATAACAGATATCATATATGTTAAAACTTAACGATTTTGTGAGATTATTAAAACCAAATAATCTTAACTTCTTTTTAATTGGTTTTATTTCCATTATTACCCTTTATTTGCGAGAAATTTTATATTTTACTATAATATATTTCAGAAAAAAAATAAATATTTTATTTTAGATTCAAGCGAAACACTTTAATTTTCTCTTTTTTACCTTTTGCTTCAATCGGTGGTACTCTGGTCAATTTAAAATTTGAGTTCAAGCCTTTTACATGCTCACTCGATACTAAAATTTCACCTGGTTTTGCATGGCTACATAGCCTGGAAGTGGTATTAACTGCATCTCCAACGCAAGCAAAATCCATTCTATGATTTGAGCCAATATTTCCGGTTACCACATTCCCAGAATGAACTCCAATACCAACATCAAAGTAAGGTAATTGATTTTTCTTTCTTTGCTGATTAAAGTCATCAATTTTTTTCTTAATTTCTAATGCGGCCTGACAACTTTTTTTCTTATGGTCTTTTCCACCAAAATGGGCCATCACCTGATCACCAACATAATCATCTACATCGCCACTGAATTTTCTGACAGTTTTATATTGAATGTCAAAATACTTATTTAATGTATCTACAACGACTTCAGGTTCATTATTTTCAGAAAAAGCAGTAAAACCACGTACATCTGCAAAAATAAAGCTCAGTTCCTCTTTATGTACTGTTCCAGGTTGCACTTGATAACCAGAATGGGATTTTTTGATCATAGATTTGGTTGATTTAGAAATAAATTTTTCCATATGAAGTTTTTCTTTAATATCTTTGGCCATATTATTCAGAATATCAGCCAAACGTCCTGTTTCATCATTTGTAGTGATCATAATTTTATCATCAAATTCACCCTGGCCAAAACGGACAGCTCCGTTTTGCAGAGTTTTTAAATTTTTTGATAAATGGATGATAATAATAGAAAAAAGAACCAGAGCTATGACAAAAATGATCATGGAAATCAACAAAAATATTTTTAAGCTTTCATTGATATTGCTTTTTAAGTAGCTTAAATTTGATAAAATCGATATGGAACCTAAAAGGCGTACTCTTTCAATTGAATTTCGTAAATAACTCATCCGTTCATCAATTGTTTTGCGGGATTTTTTTTGTATTTCATTATTTTGAACTTTGAAGGC
>JAKSBL010000721.1 GCA_022361115.1 Spirochaetota bacterium
GCTTTTGCTTTTTCAATAAACATTTCATTAATGAGTCCTGGTTCTAAATTTAAATCTGCACAATTATCTCTGTACATAATCAGACCGCAACTCTCAGGGCTTTTCACTTCAGTTATAGCTAAACTATTTAAAGCACCTTTGTCATCGATTTGCACACCTTGAATCTCAATACCTTTGCTTTTTAAATAATTAATGGCATAACGTCCAAAAGCATCATCAGAAACCCGGCTGATTATTCCTGCTTTTTTACCTAAATGTGCTAATCCGACTGCAATATTAGCAGGTGAACCACCAATATGTTTGGCAAAAGTTTCAACCTCCTCTAAAGTTCTATTAGTTTGAAGGGGATAAAAGTCGACACCAATACGGCCCACAGTAATAACATCTAGTTTTCGATTTTGCTTGAATTTGATCATTCCCATGCTCCTTGTAACTGTTAGAATAATGGATCAGCTTCATAATCCAGTATGGTCGGCAATGAATTGCCTTGCTCTGATAGCATACTCTAATGGATTAGCTTTAGCAGGATCCTGTTCTGCTTCAACGACTACCCAACCTTTATAATCATTATCAGCTAAAAGTTTAAAAATTGCATGATAATCCACCACTCCTTCACCGGGTATAGTAAAAATACCTTTCTGGATTTCAGCAAATGTTAATAACACTCTGCCTGCTTCAAAAAAATGAACACCTCCTCCACTAATGATAAATGGCTTTTTAAGATTAAATCAGTTGCCCTTTTTAGTGCAATATCTGTTAAAGGAATCCATTCCAGATGCTGCACAGGTTTGCAAAAAAAAGCAGAAGAAAAATCATATGCTTCCCCTTGAACATCCTGCGGAAGGCAAAGGGTAACGGCACCAGTATCTCTCGGCTGGTGAGCACTCGCATAGCATTAAGACAAGGTATCATCAACTGAGATGCATTGATTGTTTAGAAACTCAACCAAAGCCTGAGCAACCGTCAAATACCTTGTTTCCATGTAATATCCTCTTACCAATAATTATTTTTATTTATCTTTAATTATTATTATTTATTATTATTTATTATTTGTCTAGTTTTTTTTTAACTTTTTTTTAAAAATCAGAATGATCCTTCTGCTCAGGGGATGGCACTTCAAGAGTTTTATGAAACTATGAAAAATTTATAATGATCACAGGCCTGGGGAAATGAAAACAAGAAAAGCTGCTACATTCCTCAGACAGCTTGTCTTTAAGAGATCTGAAGAAAGGAAAAATATTTATGCAAGGAGGCTAAGCAAAAATTAATTCTTTACCCTGTTCAATTAAGTATTTTTCATATTTCTCAGGGATTTTATCTATAACATAGCAGTCTGGACCGGTTATTTTTGCTACCTGGTACATCGCTACATGTTCAAATTTACTGAATTCAGCCATTAAAAACCATCTATTGGTAATTTTGGGTAATTCTTTATAAATAAACGTACTTAATTCACGTGTAACTGTTATTTCACCTTTAAAATCAATAGCTGTGGCACTTGTAAAAGCTTTGTTTACAAATATAGAATTAAAATACTGGGATACCTTTTCACTTGAAGTAAACAAAAGGCTTTCATGACAAGAAATTTCTCCACCAATGAGTATTAAATTTCTGGTTTTATCTTTAAGCTCCTGGACTATGGAAACATTATTAGTAATGACAGATAATTGATCTTCTACTTTAATTTGCTGTGCTAATAAATAGCAAGTTATTCCCGATCCAATAAAAATACTTTCCCCTTTTTTAATTTGTTGATAAGCTTTTTTTGCTATTAATTGCTTAATGGTAATATCACTATTTGAGAAATCAATTTGTGCCCCTTGCTGTTTTTTTTGTCATCAATTAAAACAGCCCCGCCATGAGTCTTAGTAATAAATCCTTCCTCTTTTAATTTATCAAGATATTTTCTGACTGTAACATCACTCACTTTTAATATCCGGGATAAACTTTGTACATCAATTTGTTTTTTTTCTCTTAGTATTTCTTTAATTTTTTCAATTCGTTGTAAGGTAAACATTAGCAATCCATTTACAAAGTTATGATTTTTTATTTTTTGTTATTTTTCCTTATGTTATGATTTTTTATTAATAAAGTCAATCTTAAACAATTTAAAATATCATAAAAAAAATCATTTTTTACATCCATTTTTGATGATAAAATCTAAAAAAAATAAATTATTTTATTTAAGGAATGAAAATAAAAAATATATGCACAGAATCAAGTTAACAAAATGAATAATAGTTGAAAATCAAAATTAGATAAATCAATTTATCATTCATTTTTATTTTACAAGCATTCAATAGACTTTATGCTCCTTCAATCAATAGTGCTCTACTTTTTTGAGATTTTTGGTTATGCTGCGGATTTTATTGACAGCCATTATAATATTTCCTATCATTAAACCATTCTAGTCAGTTGCCAAGAAAATCATTTAAAGCAATTGATAAAATAAATCTTTCACAGAGACAGGGCTCACAAAGAGTTATAAATGAATCATTTGACATTACCACAAAATTTAGAAGGAGAACAATATGAAAATCAGCACCAACAGAATCTTTATCAAATCTCTTTGTTCAGTAATTTTTTTCGCAAATAAAAACATTTTTAAATCTTTAGCATTAATATTTTTAATTACATCAATAACAATATTTAATAATAATCTGCTTTTAGCTCAAAGTAACTCTGTCCAAAATAATAAACATCAACAAGGTAAAAAAATATGGATTGGTACCTGGAGTACCAGCATGCAGGAACCAGAAGCATATCAAGGAAATCCAATAAACCTGACTTTTGAAAATCAAACCATAAGACAAATTGTAAAAATTAGTGTTGGAGGAAAAAAAGTACGTGTCCGTCTCTCAAATACTTATGGTTCAATGCCTTTACAGATCTCTGCTGCTCATATTGCCATATCAGACGGAGATGATCGTATAGTACCGGAAACTGATAGGGTTTTAACTTTTGGCGGGAACGAGTCAATTAAAATACCAGTTGGAGCTGATATTTTAAGTGATCCGGTATCATTAAAAGTTCCGAACTTAGCAAAATTAGGAATCAGTATTTACCTGACAGAAAATAGCGGTGCATCGACATGGCACATAGAGGCTGACCAAACCGCCTATGTTTCTATACCTGGAGATTATACTTCAAATACTCACATACCAACCGAGCAAATAACAGAAGCTGGTTACTTTTTATCAGGAATCGAGGTTCTGGCACCAGGAAACAGCAAAGTCATCGTTGCATTTGGTGATTCAATTACAGATGGTACAGGCTCTTCTTTAAATGCTAATAACCGCTGGCCAGATTTTTTAGCCGCACGTTTAATAAGTGAGAAAAAAAAGGAAAAGTATGCTGTTCTCAATGCAGGAATTGCTGGTAACCGTATATTAAATAATTCTCCCTATTTCGGAGAAAATGCACTGGCAAGATTTAACGACAATGTGATTACGCAATCTGGAATTACCCACCTTATTTTCTTTATGGGAATAAATGACATTGGATTTGGACAGATTATCCCTACTCAGGTAGTTAGTGCAGAGGAAATGATAGCTGGAATGAAGCAAATAATCTTAAAAGCCCATGCAAAAGGCATTAGAGTTATTGGTTGTACTTTAACCCCTTTTGAAGGATTTTTCTTTTATACTCCAGAGGGAGAGGAAAAACGGCAGCAAATTAATCATTGGATTCGCACTTGTACCCTGTTTGATGGAGTGATTGACTTTGATAGTGTAGTAGCAGACCCGGAAAATCCTGCACAACTTCACCCAGATTATAATTATGACAATATCCATTTAAATGATGCAGGCTACAAAGCAATGGCAGATGCAATTGATTTGTCACTATTTAAAAGTATTGACAAGAAAAATTAGCTCAACACCTGTCCATAAAATTTTCTATAATGTAGATCCATTGCACTGCCCTTTTTTGCGGTTCATAAACTTTGAAAATTTCGGAAGGAAAAACTTATATAGAACGATGTATCAAGTCATTCAATATATTAGGGAAAAGTAGAATTTTTAGCTTAAAACAAAAAATGGGATATTTCAGAATAAGTGCCTGGCACCAATTACACTGCTTCAGTTTATTTCAAATTTCAGACATTTCTTTATAGTCAGGGACATCTGTCTTTAAAAAATTATCTGGTAAATATTTTGCAAATTTAAATAATATGATACACAAAACAACAATAAAAAAATTTTTGGAATGTAATCACAGTTAAATTTATGGATTCGAAAAAAGTTAATAAATATTTCTGCGCATTTTTATTAAAAATTTTTAATTAACTTCTTTATTTTTGATAAAACATTTCTCAGCTCTTGCTTTATTTTTAAGCGTAAATTGTATAAAAATTTTGTATTAACATCGGTTTTAACTATTTTGGAATTCCTATTATCCAGTGGATGTTTTTCATGATATAAAATAATATTCGTAAATTTTTTGTTTAAAATTTTGTTCTTTAATTGTGTATTAAGTGCATAAAAAAGATTTACATTCATTTTGTAAAGAAAATAGTATCCATGTTTAAATAAGATTTTTTCAATTTTCTGCCTATGTTGTTTACTATCAGATTCAATAACAAAAACTTCCGGTTTTATTTCAAATTTCATACCTTCTAATGCTTCAACTTCATAACCTTCAATATCTAATGAAATAAAATCAATACTTTTTACATTTTCTGATTTGATAATCGAATCTATTGTTTTTTCCGTAATCTTTTGTTCTTCAAAACCTGTAAAGTATTTAGTATAATGAGTCTTCCAGGTTTTTTCTTTATTTTTATCAAGGGTTGATAAACTACCCCTGGAATTTGCATAAAAAGTTACATTTTCTTCGTTTTTATTGCCAATTGCGCAATGAATAACTTTGGAACCTGGACGATTTCTTTTTAACATATCAATGTAATCATTGTGTGCTTCAATACAGATACCTGTCCAGCCCTTTTGCTCAAAATGATAGGTGTTACTGAATCGAATTCCTTCAATACAGCCAATTTCCATAAAAAAGCCTTTCTCTTTTTTATCAAACAAAACATCAAGTATAAAATCTTCGCCATGTTGACTGTAGTATTGTGTCATTAAAATTTCCTTAATTTTATTATTTTCTTTCAATCCTTACAGTTTACATTTGTATAAAAAATTATTTAAAAATAAGGTTGATTATGTTTTATAACTTATATTTAAGTTTAAAAATATTAACATTTTTGATTTAATTAATGAAGTGATTTACAATTATAGTTTCAATGTTTTAAAATTAAGTACATTTTGCGGGGATCGTAACCAGATTTAGATCTGCCTGCAAAGAACATTGCCTTCATATAAACCTGATGGAAAACTATAATAATAAAAGATGGTTTGTCACCTTATCTGATAATGTTCAAATCACACCTTGTGAATGATAAACTACTGAATTAACTGATATTTTTCTTTTTTCCCCGCCTCTTTCCCACCAATTATTTTTTTATCTACTTCTCTTGCAAAACAGATTTATAAGTCATAATAATTTTAGGTTTTTTAAGGATTAATTTAAAAACGATAAATATAAATACTAAAAAAATGTTAAAATTTATAACTCTTTAAAAGATAATTATACTCATCTTCTAAGGCATATTTTTGGAAAATACTTTTCACCTGCCCTGATTTTACCAGTTTAGGATAATTTTTATCCCATATCTTAACCAATTTTTTGCCAGTGGAATTATTGATATAACAGATATACATAGGTATAGTTAATAATAAAGTCATTTGATAATCATTATTACTAAGACTTAAATTTTTTAAAGCTGTTTCAATATCGTATGGATTTCCCAGGAAATAATCTATTCTTCCTGCGTTTAACATTTCAATGCCGCTTTCTCTACTAGTTACTTCATTTACTTTGATCGGTACTTTTAAATATTCATCAAATCCATAACCATTCATATAACCAATCTTTTTACTTTTAAGGCTTTTTTCTCCTGTATATTTTGCAGATTGATTTTTTTTCATTAAAACAGATACTGGATCAGCTGCAAAAGGAATTTTAGGGTAAATAACCAGCTCAGATTCTCCTTCATATAAACCAACAACTATATCAGCATTTTTGTCTTCCACAAAACTTAATGCCCTTTTGTAAGGATAAATTTTATACTTGATTGTATAATCTTCATTCTCAAAAACTGCCTTAATAATATCAAAATAGGCACCACTTCCATCAGCATTGGTAGCATCTTCCCATTCTTCTGTAACTACTAATAAGTCAGTACTGAAGATTGAAAAACAAAAAATAAGAGTAACTAGATAAATTAAAATTTTTTTCACAAAAAACCTCCTTCTTTACTATCTTATTTAATATAAGCATAGTCTCTTGAGGATAATTGTCAATAAAAAAATTTAAATTCTATAAAATCTTTAATTTAAATGCCGTAAAAACAATATTGATTCTTCCTTAATTATAATTTGTCAGCAATTTTGGCATTGTCTTATGCAATGTATTTCCAAAAGAAGGATAAAAAAGATTGTCAATCAGAAATAATAGAATTTGGAAAAGGAAAACATTATGAGTAACTCTATTGAGGTTTCAGTATTAAGTGAAAATAAAGAAGATGATGTTATAAATTTAGAAAAATTACTTCACAAAAATTTTGTGAAGTAAAATTCCAAATAAATGGGTTCAATCAAAATATACAATTATTGGTGATGATCGTTTAAAACCAAATCGATCCTATAATGAAATTACAGTTTTCTTGTTTAAAAGAAATAAAATAAAGGATTTAGACTTTTCTGTTTAGAATATTAAGTTTCTACCACTTTTTTACTACTTTAGTTTTATTGTAACTCTTCCAATTTTGCCATATTATCTTTAATAGAAAAAGTTCATTAAGAAAAAAATAATCTATATTTATGATCTGAGTTTTTACCCATAAAAATATTAAATAGAACTATAGTAGTCTGCCTGGACA